>JABDGY010000017.1 GCA_013285805.1 Bacteroidota bacterium
CAGGAAGTCTCCTGAATTGTCGCGGGTAGGTGGCAGGTCGGGATTAAGATTATACAGCAGGTTATAATTATATCCACCCATGGTATATGTAGAAGTATATGCACTGCTGATAGTAACTGTCTGCGTATTTTTCTTTACCCATGGAATAAGTTTGGAGAGGCCTGAGTAAGTAATGTTCCAATTAGGGAATGGTATTGACGGGAATGGATTAAGATTAACACGGTCGGCACTTTCGCCCGAATAAGCTGCAAGAAAAGCGGGTATAACAACTTGCTGCGAAAGCGGGCCATAACCATCATAATACCCTCCCAAAGGACCCGAAGAACCAGAACCTTTTGCAGAGCCTAAGCGTGTTGAAATAATGCTTCTGTAATCAAGGAAAGTATAGAATAGCCTTGTATCGCTTGCAGTATTGCCTTCAAATATGGTAGGTAACATAAAATAAGTCATACTGAAATTACCCGATTCTGTATATGTATTAATAACATAATGGTCTGCTCCGTTAGCTAATACAGAATCATGTACATACATACTTGTATTCTTTGCAAATGTATGTGTAGCTGTAAGCTCAATTTTAAAATCAGGTATTGGCTCTAATGTTACATGCCCGCTGTATGTAGTAGTATTAATAGTAGAAAGCGGAGTAAATATTGAGTCATTAGTTGTCAGCAATCTATTATTAAATACATCCTGGACAAATATGGGCACAGTATATGTATTACCATCAAGTGTGGCCGGAATTCCCTTTTGTCTTCCGCCAAATACAAATGAAGGTCCCGGGGCCCAGCTGTCAATATTATCCATTCCGAAAAATGAAGGGGTGTACCTGAAACCGGGCAATACAATACCTTGTGTGTTACTGTATGTAAATGAAACATTCTTAACGGAGGTTAGTAAATATACAAACCACTTACCTGCATAAAAACTGGCTGGTTTTTTCGCTGTATCCGCTTTATCGGGCTGTTGTTGCTGCTGGTTTTTATTCATAGGGCCTACTCCTTTGCCGGGTGGTTGAGGCCCTTTCTGGTTCCCTTTCTGTTCCTGGAGGAATTTTTTCAGGAAAGGTATTTTATTATAGAACATTGTCATGTTCAGTTGCCCGTTAAGCGATTTGGTATTCGAGTTCTGTATAGTGGCTCCCAGGCTCTCCTCTGCAAATGGGGCATGCAGCCACTGGTACGAACTGCTGTAACGCGCGTTGACAGTAACAAAATCGAGAATCGGGATTTTATTTATGGGCACATCATAATTAATATTCATTTTCTGGTTGAAGTCGGTAGTCTCCTGCCTGTTAAGGAAATAGTTTCTCCACACACTATCTTTTTGCTGACTGGTTGTAATGGGCACACCCGGCGGCTCATCAATCCGCGAACCATTGGTAGCTATGTACTCAAATTTCAGCGATTTTGTAATAGGGAAAGTAAGGCTGTAATTCCTTAGTACATTAAATGTTTTACTTACAGAAGTAGGTAACTGAAAATCAATTCCCGGTATATTATTCCGCAATTCAAATTCATTATACATCCTGTCAACATTGGCTGAAATACTTAATTTATCAGGCATAGGATAGAAATTGAAATCGCGTATAAGGGCCAGGTACTTGCTCTTTTTAAAGAAGTCGGATTTTATAAGCGGCTGTATGGGCTTAGGATGGAAAGAATAATTATACGTCAGTCCTCCTTTATATGTTCGCGTTATGCTATGGTCTGTATTTATATCTTTTTTATCCTGTTCCGTAAAGGCATATAACGCCGACAGGTTTTCTATATCATAGAAGTGGCTCTTCTTGGCATTCTTCCCTTTATTTTTATGGACATTGGTAAAGTTTAAACTCTTGGTTTTGGTTATACCTATTGCTTCATTTCTTAAACTGTCCGCCGCTTCTTTGGGTAATGTATTTAATGCATCCTTCAATAAAATGTCAGGGTCCAGCGGGTTATATTCCGGTATTACAATCTGCTCTCCATAGCCCGCATACATGGGTACGCTTACATTCCATTTGGGTGGAAGCAATCTGCCCATTTCAAGATTAGTGGCAATATTAAATCCTTCATCTGTTTCACGGCTCAGATTACCAACCGTGGTTTCAAGGCTTCCGAACCCGGGTGTGGAAAGGTTACCCGCAAGCGATAATGTGCCCCAATCGGCAAGTTTCACAGTGGCCCTGGTTATAGCAGCAATGCCTCCTTTTTCCGAGAAATTGGTCATGCGTAATTCATCAAACCAGACTTCCGTACATTTCGGCTGCCCGTCATCGGTAGTGGCTGTGGCGGGTATCCGTTTCGGGTTTCGCACGCCCAGCATTATTACCTGCAGATTACTGATTGTTGGATTACCCACTACCGTAATATTATTATTTCCATCTTTAACAGTATAGGGCAACTCATACCCTAAAGTGTTATTTCCCACGGCAGCATCACGAGCCAGTTTTGCGCTTTCCAGTTTTGAAAGCTGAATATCCATCTGGTTATTTGTGGGCCAAACAGTGGTCTGGTCATTCGCATTATTGGTATTGTAACTGCCCGGAGGAGTTACCTGCAACGGAATTTCATATTCATAGTAGTTGTTGGTAAAGTCGCTACCCAGGCGGATGAATGCTGTAACATCGCCTTGCTTCAGCGGGTGAGCAGGGTCGGCCGATTCGCAGTGAATAAACATATTCATATCCTTATAGGCGCGCAGGTCGAGCTGAACATTTTTATATACACCGCGTGCGTCACCATCCTGCAGGTTGCAAAGCTGTAATGCCAGCGAGCCTTCGTTCATCTGCACAAGGTTGGCCGATTGCAGGTTGAGCTGCCTTTGTATACCCGGAGGTATAACATAACTTACAGGAGTACGGCTGGCATTTTCTTCCAGGTTAACTCCATACATATTAAATGTAGTGTTAATATCAGCCGGAATATATTCGCCCGGGGCGAGCAATGAACCATCGAATTTGCGCCAGTCATCGCGCACAAGTTCAAGTTTGGCAAAGCGGCACATGATAGGTTTATCGAACCCTTTAAAATACATACGTATAAAACGTATTGATTTAAAATCGGCTATAGGGCCAACCTTACGAATAAAACTACTGATAGGGATTTTAAACTGGTACCACCATACTTTTTTAGTATTCCCGTTAGGCAATGTTGCTGAAGTAGCCATGTATGCATTTGTAATATAGTTGTTACCTACGTTGGAAGAGTTTACATCTCTAGGGTCCATTTTAACCTGGTATTCATAATAGGTTTCATCAGTACTTAATGTATTATCCTGGTTAATATCTTCGGTATTAGGCAAGGTACTTTCAGTAGTAGGGTAATTACCCCCATTAGGGTTTTCACTACCATATTGTGCCTGTGTAGGCGAGTTTCCTTCAAGACCATTATACATCATATACCTTTGAAGCACATTGGTATTTGCAGCGTCATAATCATCGCCACGGTAATAATGGTAATCATCAGCCGAAGGGTCATTAAATGCATTAGTGTATGCAGTATCTGTTGTGCTCTTTTCTTCCCTTCCGATACCCGCAATATATTTAGCAAAGAAAACTTGTTCCTGAGCATCACTTAATCCGTCAAGTCCCACGTCCTGGAAAGGGCGGGAGGTTACATCATTATCAAATGCATTAACCAACGCAGGGTTTACAGCTACTCTTCCCCAATGTGATGTTGTATATGGATTATTAACATTGGCAGGATTAGCTGCATCGGTAGCATTAGTAGGTAACCCATTTTCAAAACTTTTTAACCCATCGGGTAAAACGTCTTCCGATACATCGCCTAAATCGAAATATAATGTTCCTGTTGAGTTTCCACCCTGGAGTATTGAAGCTGCTGAAGGATCACCGGTAAGGTCAGAGTTATAAGGGTCCATCATCCAGAATTCTATAAAACCAATATTATCTGTTTCAAAATCTGTTTCCTGTATGGGGCGCATTATACCACCCCAACGTGTTGTAGGTTTATTAAGTGTACCATTTGTAGCTACCCCAGCCGAATAAATACTTCCGGTATCGTAGTTATATGGGCCTCTCATACTCGGGAAGTAACCCACGTTAAGTACGGGAAGGTTAAGCGGGGTACCTGCAGGTGATTGCTCGTTCGGAAATATTTCCGTTTGCAATACCATCCGGGTAAAGTTATCCGACATTACATCTGTAGAAAGATTTGATGGTGTTGTCCCGCTGGTTTGCTGCTGGAATAAAGGATCTACTACATACCAGCAAACTTTAGCCCTGTTAAAGCCTTCAATAGTACCTGAAGAATCAAGAGCAATATTATTCGCTTCAGGGAACATGCTTGCCTGGCCCTGGGGTATACTGGCAATTGACCATGAGTAAGGCTGCGAAATATCAATAAAACTTTCACTGCCTTCAAAGTTATCAAGGTATGCATTACCCGTTGAACCAATATACTTAGGGTGGCCGGGTATCATAGCTGCGACTTCGGAGCTGCTTGTAATTTCCGAGGGAGCCTTGGTATGAATAAATGGTAGCTTGTCAATAGCATCAGTAAGCCAGGGCGCCTGTACTTTAAAATCTCCGTTAAGGCCTACCATGGTATTTGAAACAGGCTCCTGTCCTATGCTCACAATTTGCGTTAAAGGGTGTTCGGTGTAGTTTACAACAGTTGCACCCAGGTTAGCGTTTTTCGAAAGCATATAATCAAAGTGCTGTCCGAAATAGGTTTTCGACTGTATGCTGAACAGTGCATTATTTTCCAGCGATATTACAATTGGTGTTCCTGAACTTAAAAGACCCTGGTTGAGAATCTTCACACGCCCAAGCGTATAGTCTACCGAATAATCAACGTTTTCAGTCAGCTTTATTCCACCTGCTGTTACTAAAACAGAGCCCTGTGGCACGTTCATGGCGCCAAGTGATATATCTGAACCGGCAGAAGACTGGAAGCTACCCCGCAACCAATACCTATCAAGGTTAGGCTCCTGCTGTGCCGCGACAAGAACCGAATCGTATAGCGCCGGGAAACAGAATTGCGGAGTAAGACTTGCGTCTCCTACGCTCGTAAGTTTATTTGCCAGGTAAGTATTAAAAGGTTGTACGCTTGGGAATATAACAAGCCCGTTAGCAGCATCAATAGTAACACCATTAATAAAGTCGAATATTCCATCAGGCGAACGATCTCCGTTTATATCCAACTGGTCCAATCCCATATCTTCCAATAATAATTTACCCTCCAAATGGCCCTTAGGCAAATAAGGTATATCAACGCCAGTTGTAGGATTTGAATACCATACCTGCAGCATAAAATTCTGTGAATTAATCTGGTATGAACCCAATGAATAGATGTTTTTCATCATCAACTTCCACATAGGGGTTGTCGGGCTCACGTTGGTGCTCTTCAACATTTTTACTACAAGTTCATTCGTGGTTGGCACACCATCGGTCGAAAACTGCCCCACCTGGTAGGTTTGGCCATTAATAGTATATTGATATGCCACTGCCAATACCTGGTCGTAATTCAAAGGCTGCTTTAATGTTATATACCCGAGTTTAGAATTCAATGTAAATTCCGAAGGTGATAACATGCGCGCAAGGTCAATCTTTTCAAAATCGGTTACCTGTGTCAAGCCGGATGAAATAAGCCCCGATACTGCAGTGGTAGGTTTTGAAATAGCCGGGTAGCGAGACTCCAGGTAATTGGGGTTAAGCGAGTTTATTGAATCGAAAGGAGGCATAACCGTATCCTTAACACTATTAAATGCTGGCTCTATTGCTACCGGTCGGCCAGTGTAGGGTAAATGGGTAAGATAGCTCTTGCTTTCTCCTAAATCAGAAAGGGCAACAATATCACGGGTATTTTGTGTGGCAGAACTTGTATTGGTTATCCACACTTCAATTTTAGTAATAGTTACACCTGAATTTATTATGGGTGGGGTTTTTAAAGCATTGTCATACTGATTATAAAAATACTGGGCCAGGAAGAAGTTCTGGTTGGCCTGGTACTGGTCAACCTTAATATTGAAATTACTGGTCTGTGCACCGTTCTGCACGGTAATAGTTTTTTTATTGCCTTTTTCCTGTGCGTAAACAGTAGTAGAAGTTAATCTTCCGAACTGCGTTTTAAGTTTTACACCGAATAAGCTCTGGCTACCCGTAATAAGTGTTCCGGGCAGGTTGAATGCAACATTACCCGCATCAATGCTTTTTATTATATCATCTTCATGTCCTGTAAACTGCAGCTTCATCTGGTTCTGGAAATCAAATGTGGCCTTGGTATTATAGCTGGTCGATAGTTTCATTTTATCGCCTATTTCACCCACCACGTTAAGCTGTATGTTTTCATCGAAGTTGAAGGTTGTCAAGCTTCGTTGCGCAACAGGCAGGGCTGGGTTCTCAATCTTGGAGTTATTGAATCCGAATGTCAATTCAGCCGAACCTTGCGGACGTATATTCACAGTATTACTACCGAAAATGTCCTTAAACAAGGTTCCGCCAATATGTATAGGCGGTATGAGTCCTTTTTTTTGCTGCTCTTTGGCTGTAGTCTGCACCTTCTGCTGGAAATATTTATGCTCCCCCTGCTGGCTCATATATTCCATAAACTGGTCCGAGTCCATTTCGGTTGGCATGCGGTAGTCCATATCACCAATCTTCTGGTATATATCGTACTTACCCGTTTGGGGGTTATAAATAATGTCGGTTTTTATGTTCGAAGGGTTCGAAAGGCGCAATCCACCATCGGGCATATAAAGCGGCGGGGCATCAACTGATTGGTCGGTAAAAGGGTACGGGAGGGTTATTGCCTTGGTGGTATCTGTAGGGTTGTTTGGGGGGATAACAGGGGGAGTATCAACACAATAAACAATTTTAAAATTAGGCAACAAGGAGCCCTTGCTTCTACCCTCACTTTTATTAAAGTGGAACAAAAGGGCTACCGTTACTAGGAGAGGTAGATATTTGTTTAATAATTTCAACAGGCTCTTTTCTTATACTATAAAGAGTAGAAATGCTGCATCAAGAGTCGTTTATATGTTTATAATCAATAAAATTGGGGAGACGAAATTAAAAATTTTTCAATACTCTTTTAACAAGCTCTTCCAGAGACGGGGTTTCTCCTTCTTCCTGAATGGTTTTATCAATTGCTTTTTCAGCGACATTTCTTGTATATCCGAGTACTTCAAGAGCATTTAACGCTTCCTGTTTCAGTTTATTGTGCGGGCTTATAATAGAGGTAGGGGCTATTCCAAAGCTTTCCTTGCCCATTTTGGTACGCAAATCGATAATTATACGCTGGGCCGATTTTTCTCCTATTCCCTTAATAGATTTCAGCCGGCTAACATCGCCATTCACAATAGCCTGCTGAATTTCGGCCGGAGACATGGAAGACAGCATCATACGGGCCGTTACCTCACCTACCCCCGATACGCTTATAAGGTCGCGGAACATATGGCGTTCTGCTTCTTCGGCAAAGCCATATAATACATGGGCGTCTTCACGAATACTCAGGTGGGCATAGAGCTTACACTTGCCCCTGTCGGGCATTTTTGAAAAGGTATTAAGCGATATATTTAAAAGGTATCCTATACCGTTGCACTCCATTACAACGTATGCCGGATTTTTCTCTACTACTGTTCCCTCGAAGTATGCGTACATATTAGCCTATAATGCCTAAAAGTAACAATTTTATTTGTTCCTCGCCTGGGCATCAACTACGGCTATAGTCACCATGTTCACTATTTCCCTTACCGAACACCCCAACTGAAGTATATGTACGGGCTTTTTCATGCCCAGCAATATGGGGCCAATAGCCTCAAGGCCACCCATTTCCTGCATTATTTTATAGGCTATATTACCGGAAACCAGGTTGGGGAATATAAGGGTGTTTACGCTCTTATTCGCAAGTTCCGAAAAAGGGAATTGCTCCTTCAAAAGGTCATTATTAAGGGCAAAGTTGGCCTGTATATCGCCATCTACTATCATTCCCGGGTATTTTTCATGCAAAATAGATACTGCTTTAGCCACTTTATCGGGTATTTCGCCCTTAACTGAGCCAAAGTTTGAATAGGAAAGCAGGGCAATACGCGGGGTAATATTGAATTGTTTAATGCTGTTGGCTGTAATAGCGGTTATATCTGCCAGGTCTTCAGCCGAAGGGTCAATATTCATGGTGGTGTCGGCGAAGAAGAACGGGCCCTGCTTGGAAAGCAATATGTACATACCGGCAACCCGGCGAACGTCGGGCGCAACTCCAATGGTTTCGAGCGCTGCTTTAATAGGGTCGGCATATTTGCGGGTAATACCCGATATCATAGCATCGGCTACACCGGTTTCCACCATCATAGCGCCAAAAAAGTTACGCTCCCTCATTATTTTACGCGCCTCAAACAGGGTATATCCCTTTCTTTTTCTTTTCTGGTAAAGTACATCGCCAAATGCATGGCGCCTTGCCTCTTCTTCCTGTGAACGGGGGTCAACTATAGGCACATCTTCAAGGTCAAGGTTATATTCTTCAATCAGCTTATTAATTTTCTTTTTATCACCCAGCAATATAGGTTTGGCAATGCCTTCGTCTTTTACCTGCTGGGCGGCTTTTAAAATCTTGTAATGGTCGGCTTCAGCAAAAACCACGCGTTTAGGATTTTGTTTGGCTTTGGCAGTAATGCTCTTCAGCAGGTCGTTATCGAGGCCAAGGCGCTTAATAAGTTCCTGTTTGTATACTTCCCAGTCTTCAATATTACGCTGGGCCACACCCGACTCAATAGCTGCCTTTGCCACAGCAGGTGGCACGGTAGAAATTAGGCGTGGGTCAATTGGTTTTGGTATAATATATTCCGGGCCGAACGATAAATTACGCGAACCGTAAACAAGATTTACCGATTCAGGAACCGGTTCTTTGGCAAGGTTGGCAATAGCATAAACGGCGGCCATTTTCATGGCCTCGTTAATTTTATTTGCTCGCACATCAAGCGCTCCACGAAAGATGAACGGAAAGCCCAGCACGTTATTCACCTGGTTAGGATAATCGGAACGGCCTGTAGCCATTATAACATCTTTGCGGGCAGCCACAGCCTCAGGATACGATATTTCGGGCGTAGGGTTGGCAAGGGCAAAAACTATAGGTTTTTCTTTCATACCCATAAGCATTTCGGGTTGCACCACGTTACCTTTTGAAAGTCCTACAAATACATCGGCCCCCTTCATGCCATCGGCAAGGTCTTTCGCTTTTTTATCTGTAATGAAATATATTTTCTCTTCCGATAAGTCTTTACGGTCCTTATCAATAAGTCCCTTACTGTCGAACATCATTATATTCTCGCGCTTGGCACCCACGGCTATATACAGGTGAGCACATGATATTGCAGAAGCCCCCGCACCGTTTATCACAATCTTTACTTCATCAATTCTTTTGCCGGCAATTTCCAACGCATTAATGAGCGCCGCCGCCGATATAATAGCAGTACCATGCTGGTCGTCGTGCATTAACGGAATATCAAGCTCTTCCTTTAGCCTCTTTTCAATTTCAAAACATTCAGGTGACTTAATATCTTCAAGGTTTATTCCTCCGAAAGTGGGCGCAATGGCCTTTACTGTTTGAATAAATAATTCGGGGTCGGTAGCATCAATTTCTATATCGAATACATCAATATCAGCAAAGATTTTAAATAATATTCCTTTCCCCTCCATAACTGGTTTAGCGGCTTCAGGGCCAATATTACCAAGGCCAAGCACGGCGGTGCCATTGCTTATTACAGCCACCAGGTTTCCCTTTATGGTGTATTTGTAAACATCGTCCTTGTGTTCGGCTATTTTAAGGCAGGGTTCTGCCACGCCTGGAGAGTATGCCAATGATAAATCGCGCTGCGAACTATGGGGCTTGGTAGGTATTACTTCTATCTTTCCGGGGCGGCCTTGTGAGTGATATTCAAGTGCGTCTTCTGTTTTAATCGTTGCCATAAAGCTTTATTATCGTTGTTAATGATTAACAAATATAGCAAAGAAGAGGAGTTTATGAAATGACCAAAGACATCACACTGAAATAGAGGTAACTTATTGAATTATAAATTTCCCTTGCGAAAGTTGTTTACCTACTGGAGTCAATAGCCTATATAAGTACAACCCTTTAGCCTCATTGCTTAAATCAAGTTGCGTTGATTCAGAATAGAGGTTTATGCTCCTGATATTTTCTCCCATTATATTATAAATCTCAATCTTGCTATTAGCTATTTGCAGTTGGCTATTGGATATTTGAATAGTGAAGACCCCATTATTAGGATTGGGGAAAATTGCAATATTACTTTGTAAACGTGATATATTATCTATTCCTTCAAGAATGCAAATCTCATTATAGGCTGCTCCACTGCTTGCCCTGCCACTATCAATAACCTCAATACTAGCAGTATCAACACTTGATGCAGCAGTACTTATTTTGCCGCTATCAATAGTAGTTATACTACCTCCGCTGCCAGTAGCAGAACAAAGGCTTCCTATGGAATCCAAAGTTATTACATATACATCGTACCCACCGGCACCATAAGAATCAGTATAACCTGCTATGGCATATCCTCCATCATTGGTTTGAATTATTGAATTGCCATAATCATTTCCTTTACCGCCAACGGTTTTTGTCCAAATAATATTACCTACTGAATCAAGTTTTAATACATATACATCATATCCACCAGCGCCATAAGAATTAGTAAACCCAGCTATGGCATAACCTCCGTCTAAAGTTTGTATTATTGAATTACCTACATCATTACTATCTCCACCTACAGTCTTCATCCATTTAACATTACCGGCTGAATCTAATTTTATAACATATATGTCATTCGGGAAGGAAGTTGTATCAGAATAGTAAGTACTTCCTGCTATAATATAGCCTTTATCCTTTGTCTGCTTAATAGAATTCCCAGTACTAAACGACCTATCTGCAATTACCTTACCCCATATGTTGTTACCCATGGAATCAAGTTCAATAACACCAACTTGATTACTAAGAGTTCCTGCAATTACATATCCTCCTTTATTGTTTTGTATAATAGAATTGCCTTGATCCCAAGTGCTTGTGCCTCCTGCAGAACGCGCCCATTTAATATTCCCTGTTGCATCTAACCTTATTGTATACATTGATGGTCCCCAAGCTCCTGCTTCAGAACTTCCTGTTAATGAATATCCTCCGTCTTTTGTTTCAATAATTGAATATCCAAGGTTTTGATAACCTGTGCCGGTAGAAATTGTTTTTGTCCATAATAGATTTCCTGCAAAATCAAGCTTTATGATATATATTTCATAATCACCCGAGAAAGTAACATATGAAAGAGTGTATCCTGTAATAATATAACCATCATCAGAAGTTTGAAATATGGAACTCCCTTCATCATCATTTGTTCCACCAATCGTCTTTGTCCATTGAATACTGTCTTTTGAATTCAATTTTATAACATATACATCATAGTTACCTGCACCATATGAATCCGTGTACCCTACAATAGCATAGCCACCATCATTAGTTTGTATAATAGAACTCCCAATATCATCACCAGTACCACCAATTAAAATTTCCCCTTGTTTTACTTGAGCGTATACTAGGAAAGAATTAATAGCAAGAAATACTAATAGGAAATATTTTTTCAATAGATGGGTTCTTATTTGATTATCAATTTACTACTCTTGGGGCCTTCATTTATATACAAATGTCGGCTTTTATTGATAAAAACTATAGCAATAGAATTAATAAATTAATATCCAAACAGGAATTATTATTGAGTAAGAATCATTTTTTTAGTATCAATCTCCTTATTATCAATAATAAGAGTGTATAAATACATACCTGCCACCAATTCGCTGCCATTTATTACAATGCTTTGGTTATCCTTGCCTGTAATTGGTATAGTTCTTTTTAAGCTACCGCTCATGTCAAAAACCATAAGGCTTGAGCTATTGCTTTGTTCTGGTATAAAGCAATTAATAGTTGTGGTCTGTGAGAAAGGATTCGGATTATTCTGATATAATATGCCTTGTTGGGGGTTCGATGGGCTTTGCAGTTGGTTAGGTGTTCCTTGTTGCTGGTTGTTTGGAGAGTTGTTTGGCGAACTGCCAGTGTCTTGCCCAGGCTTTTGATTACGCTCATGATTCCTATTGCAGCAATCGGATAATGCAGTAGCCAATGAATCTATCCTGCTGTTTTGAGCCTTTATGGCTTCAACTAAAAGACCGACAAGGTTGCCATATTCAATGCCATATAATGAATCTTGCCCCATATTTACAACTTCGGGCGCCACTTTCAACACCTCCTGTGCTATCAGACCCATGCGGGTTTTCTTATAAAAAGCGCTGGTATCGCGTGGAATAAAATTGTACGTTACGCCCCTTAATTGAAGTACCTTGCTTAATGCATTGGGTATTGTATTAATGTTTTGTTTCAGTCGCCGGTCGCTAAGCGCATTCCATCCGTAAGACCATGATTGACCGGAGCCATATACATAGAAATTTTTATTTGTACTATTTTCTATCAATTGCCAGGTAATGGTTGAGGTTGAGTTTACATAACTAACAACCGCTAAAGGTGAGTAACGTGACCGCACGAAAACGGCAATATTTGACATGTTTTGGCAACGTCTGGCAATTATTTGGGAATTTAACTCGCTAGCCGCTTAAAAATCGAGGCTGAAGGAAATATAGGTAACAGGTGAAGTATTTATTACACCGTTGTTAATGCCCCAGGCATCATCGAGCCTAACGTAATAACCTAGTATGCGCGTACGAAGCCCGCCGCCAAAACCTTCCACAAACGGGTCTTGCTGGGTAGAAAGAATAACCGTAATGGGATTACCTTTTGCACCAACAACGGTTTCGTTCAATGAGTTTTCATTGGAATAAGGCGACAAACCTGTCCATGCCGAACCGGCATCAAAAAATCCTATAATTTGAAAGTTGTTGAAGAAATCGGATTTAATGGGCCTGTTAAGCAGGTAATGGAAAATAGGGAATCGTAACTCGCTGTTGAATACTACAAAATTGCTTCCGTTCCTTATGTTCTGGTCAAATCCTCTTAATGGAGTTGCCAGGGTTTGGTAAGCATAAGTTTCAGTCTGGGAGATATTAATGTTGTTATTAAATTGTGGCGATATCCATCCGTCAACACCACCCAGGTAATAGAGCAGTTTTTCCTGCCCGAATGATGTTCCTCCCGCAATGCGGTTTGCCCAAATAAGGTCGCGGCTTATTTTCTGGTAATAACGCGCATCGGCTCCTAAAATGTAAATATTGGCGCTACTTAGTCCCTGGTTCCAGTCGGGCGCGCCACCCATGTTGCGGTAATACTGTGCAAATATTTTACCCCTGAATCCATAGTTAATATTAAGTTCAACAGGTATGGTTGCATCATACACGTACGCAATCTCTGCATTTGGCGTCAAACTAATTTCATCGGGGAATTCCAGGCTTGGTATATCCGACGATTTCACAACATATTTATCAGCTCTCATGCCCGCGGTTCCTTCAATCCTGGCTACTTCGCTGAAAGGCCATTTAATAGTATAGTTTACGTCGTAGGTAAATGTTTTAAGAACATCGCCGGTACTTATGCCACTCGGAAGGTCTATATCGTATGAATTAGCAACACGGTGCAGTAATAGTTGCTTGTCAAGGCGCTTTGAAAGGTCTTCATAGCTCAGGTAATATTCATTGTTGGCAAGGTCGAATGACAGGCGAACACCGCCGTCTATTCTATAGTCTTCAAATAAGTCGGACATGCCCACCCTGAAGAATGCATTAAGCCCACTATTCGTGTATAACGGCGCCCCGCCACCTGTATATGGCTGGTATGCCAAGTTCAGGTAAGTATCATCAAGCTGCGCAAGTACAAAATCGGGAGAGAAGCTAACATGGTAATCGTTCTTTTCAAGTACGTGCCTGCGCCCGCTGTTAGAATCATGTTTAACCGTATCTCTGGCAGGTGTGGCAGGCTTTGGTTGCTGCTGAACAACCGTTGGGGTTACCGCATTAATTACGGTAACTTTTATCTGCGGCTTATCATTATCGAATGAATAGTCATTTATATCGACCGGTTGGTTGCCTGAACTATTTTTAAGTGAATCTGTTTTCTTCTTTGAAGTATCGGGTGCAGGAGTAGTGGCCACTACATTAGGAGCAGTGACAACAGGCGGATATTTAATTAGTATAGTTGTAGTATCCTTTTTTGCAATTGCCGCCAATGAATCATTCCGCTGCTTCCTTTTTTCGTTCATTAACTGTGCTGCCATATATGTTGTATTGGCAGGCGTAGTAGGTATGTACGAACCAACGTAAGTCGACAATGTATCGCGGTACATCAGGTATTTGCCTTTATAGAAAATAATCTGGGTAATGTTTCGCAGGCCATTTGGCGCATCCTGTTCAACTATGTTGCGGGCATAATCTGTTATGGGATATGAATGCACAACATAGCGGTAATGAGCGGCAGTATCTACAAAACTTATGGTACTGTCTACATGCGCTATATAACGGTTTACAACGCCCGATGCATTACTGAGGTACGATACATAGTCGCCGCTGTAACCCATAGGATATGTTTCATCGGCATCGGGTGTATTGGTTATCTGGCGCAATACATTGGAATGTCCAGCATAATCATATTCAAAAATATCGTGATGCCGTTGCATTTTATGATAGTCCCCACCGTTTCGCAAGGTATCATCGGGGCGGTTCGAGCTGAAAATTATTTTGTTGGAATGGTCAATAAAACGTGGGTTAAGGTCATCGTAAACATCTTTGGTAATCTGCTCAAATGCGTTCGATGCCGCGGTAAACACATATATATCCGACTGCCCATCCTGCACAGCCGACATGGCAAATTTTGTTCCATCATCGGAATATGAGAAATCAAGAATCTTAGAGAAATTAACTATGCGCCTCGATTCAAGTTTTTTGTCAGCAAGCGTATATGTATAAAGCATCAGCTTACCTTTTTCCTCCAGTATAATAGAGAACAACTGGCTGGTCGGGTGCCATGCTGTAAGCGGGTATGAATAGTCGATTATGCGGTTTATTTTATGCCCCTGCTTAAGTATTCTCTTCCTCTTATGGGTCTGGAAGTCATACAGCCATACTTTCATCTGGCCCAGTTCATTTGTGGAATAAACTACATAACGTCCATCAGGACTTGCATGTAACTGGTAATAGGTGCGGGCTGCTTTGGGCTTTGGCAGAATAGGGCTGGTTTTAGGCAATATCTCGGCCGTTTTCTCTTTTTTGTATTGGGCATTGTAATAACTGAGCCAATCGGCAGAAAGCGATTTCAGCGAGCTTCCCAGTACAAAAACAAAGGCGCTTTCCACGCTGCGGCTGGTACGCGTAAGGTACAACAGGTTTGGTATAACTGTCTCACCATAAGTTTGCGCAATGTAATTCCATATCGACATACCGGCGTATGTGGCATCCATACCGGTAAGGTGGTTGAATTTTTTATATCGCCCCGATTCAATTCCATCGCGTACGTGATTATCGGTCTGGGCATCCCAGCCTTTAGCTGCGTAATACACAAAACCCTGTTCAAACCAGGGAGGTATGTTAAGCAGTGTAGAACTCCGTATGACATTTGAAAAGCTTCCGCCATACATCATTTCATTAAACAAAACCTGGGCCACGCCCAAACGTATCTGCTCATCCAGCTTCTGGTGGTCTCCTTCAAAATAGAGTATTACCTTATGTCCTACAATCTTGTTCATGCCACCCGTATTATACTGGTCGTCTGTACCAAGACCTATATTACTCTGGGCATATTCCGACTCCTTATTGTACAATATAAAATCAATACTGTTTTGCAACTGGTAATCCATAACAGCCGAAAGCTCATTTATAATTTCCTTGGCCCTGCTTCCTACATACCCTGCCACCTTATCGCCACCCATATAAAAATAAACACGGTAAGCCGTAAAGTCGTAATAGGTCCAGTTAAAAGGAGTGTACTGCACACGGTTTTTCCCAAACTCCATTTGCGAGCCTGTATAAAATTGCGATGTGGCGGAAAAGTGGATGGAGAGAACCAGTATAGCCGCGTAGTAAATCTTTCGTCCGGGTAACACAGTACAATTATTAGAATGCTAATTTAGTATTTTTGCGTTAACAGTAACAGATATGCTCGACCAAAAAAACTTTGTTTTTAACCTCTTTGCCGAAAATACCTATATACTTTACCTTGAAAACGGTGAAGCTGCCATAATTGACCCGGGTTGCAGCGATGGAGCCGAGAACAGGAAACTGGCCGATTTCATAAAAAGTAACGGGCTGAAGCCTGTTTTATTGCTCAATACCCATGCCCATATTGACCATGTGCTGGGCAACGATTTTGTTTACCGTGAATATGGGCTGAAACCCTTTTTGCATAAAGATGATTTACAGATACTTGAAGCGTTGGTTTATTCTTCGCAATTTTATGGGGTAAACGCTACGGCATCGCCTGAACCACAGGGCTTTTTAAATGAAGGCGATAGTGTAAAACTGGGTACCGAGGAACTGAAAGTGATTTTTGCTCCGGGCCATTCACCCGGAAGTGTTTGCTTTTATTCCGAAAAGCAAAAAATATTATGGGGAGGCGATGTACTTTTCAGGGAAAGTATCGGGCGCACCGATTTACCCGGGGGCGATTTCGATACCCTTGCGTTTAACATCCGCACTAAAATTTTTACCCTGCCAGACGAGGTAATTATTTATTCCGGCCATGGAGTACCTACAACCGTTGGCCACGAAAAAAAGTATAACCCCTTTGTGGGCGAATTAGCAGAAAAAGTATAGAAACCTGTAAAACAAAACAACCCTTCGCGGAAAAACCGGAAAGGTTGTTTACTATATATTTTTTTAGCTGCTTAGAAACCGCCAAAAACTATTCCTAAGGTATATTGAGGTAGTTCAGGAGGGCCTGCAGTGGCACCCTGTGCCTGTGAAAACAAGTTAGTCATGCGATAGTTAAAATAGAAGCTTATGCCATTCTGCATCCCAGCGCGAAAGGTGAGCCCGTAGTTTGTGGTATTTGCAAATGTCAGACTTCTATCAATAGTTTTGGTTGTTGAACCAATGCTGTTTGCTTCGTGGTTATCGTCCCATGTTATATGCTTTGTATAGAATGCCCATTCGTAATAAAACCCGCCATCGAAGTACATTTTACCAATATAGAACCTATCGAACACCAGGCCGCCCAGGTTATCGAACGAAATCTTTTCGGCATTATGAAGGGTAGCGTTAGGCAATCTTTTAGTAGAGTCCTGGGTAAGGTAAAAGTCAGTCGATTTATAATAAATATCCACTCCGATTCCATTCCATTTAAAGAATTTATATCCTCCGCCAAAGCCCATATAAAATTCCCTTGAGCGGCCGTAACGTATAGCTGCACCTGCATTATCTGGACCAAGCACATAGCCCCAACCGATAAATCCATCGCCGAATTTGTGGCTAAAGGAACCTTCCGTATCATTCGAATCAGAAGTATTTTTTGTGTTTCCCGTTTCCACGTTATTTCCGTCAATAGATTTTACAACTCCCTGGTCTTTTGCGTTAATATTTTTCTGAGTCGGGTTTCCTTTATACTTTATTACACTGGCGTCTGATGCCCTTGCACTAAGACTGGTATATGGTTGTACTGTTACGGTTGATGCATCGTTTGCTACTGCGGTAACCGAAGTCGCAGTCATATTACCCGCCTGGACCGCTGCACCATCAGAGGATACAACATCAAAGGAAGTTGTACGGCCTGATAATTTCAAAGTGCTTGCATCTTTTACTTTAGCTGTAACCGATGTTGCATCAAGGTCGAGCATTACGGTAGAAGCATCTACAGCCGTAATTTTTAAATCAACCATACTCAGCGTGTTTTGCGATTTAATGGTAGAAGCTCCACGGGCAGTTACCGATGCAAGGCGGTTTACTTTCACAGTGCACGATGCACCACCTGAAGCGCGCACGGTAAATGTTCCGTTTTCTGTTTTTGTTTTTACCTGGTCGGGTATGCTTCCCGAACCCACTATTACCATATCGCTGTCGGATTGGATGATAGTTATTGTTGATCCGCCATCGGCTTCAATATATGCGAATTCGTTCAGGAGTTTTTTTCCGCTATCCTGCGCATTAACAAAGGCAAGGCCGGTAAACAGGGCTGTAAGTGTAAGAAATGTTTTCATGACAGTTTAATTTTAATTGGCTTGTTTGACGTATGACGTCTTGCCCCCTGCGTTTGTTACAATCAGTAGGCGTTATTTTTTAAACGAAGGGTAAGTTTTTCATCGCCTACACTGAGCTGGTAGGCTATTACCTTATCGGAGCTTGCACTATAATATTTGTTTACCTCAACAGGGCGACTGAAAATACTGCCGATGCTTTTGAAGGCATTGCCTATAAATGCAAACACCGATTTCTTCTTTACCGGAACAATATTGTTTGCGGTAAAAGTATTCTGCAATGAGTCATGGAAATCTTTCACTGCAATATGGGTAAGTGAATCTGTTGGTTGAGTAATGGCAGGAGTTATAGCAACACTATCATGCTTTTGTATAATAGGATTATTCTGAACAACCGCTTTCGCTGAATCATGCAATGGGGCATTTACAACAGGAGTTTCATGCTGACTCTTCTTTACATAATAGGTTGTTGCTTTCTCTTGTTTGTCGCTATGCTGAACAACTACTGGGGCTTGTACATTATTATTCTGCACTGGAGTTTGAACAGTCTGAATGTTTTGTACTGCATGTTTTACAGTGTCGGTAACATGGTTATTATTTGCAACAATATTATTATCGCTGCTGTTATTACTGTTGTTGCGTAACATGAAATACGCTACAATAATAATTGCTACCGATGCCGCTGCCGACCAATAATACCAAGCTGCTGGGCGCCGTGCATTGCGCTTCTTCAAAAATTCTTTATCAGTAAATACAATGGTAATATCGGTAGTAAGTTTTGTTTTCTGGTATAGCGCCAATTCATTTTCGTAAACAGGATTCAGCTTTATAAAATTCAGGAACTGGGCTTTTGATTCAGCGTTTAGTGTGCCTTCAATATACTGTACAGCAAACTCATCGAAGTTATTTGCATTTACAGGCGTTAAAGATTTCTTCAGCGATTCCTTTCCTTCAAATTTTATCTCTTCCTTATCATTTAATGAAACAGGCTCATAGCTTTCAAACTCTTCCTTCAGTTCCGGGTGATGAGCAAGAAAGTCCATCAGCTCCTGCGTGGCATGGGCATCGAGCGTTCCCTCGTAGTAATCGAGGAAATATGCTTCGTAGTTATATTGACTTATGCTCATGTTATATTACAACTTCAACTGAACCTATATAATTCTTTAAAAACTTTCGCGCCCTGAATATGTAAACCTTCACCTGCGATTCATTCAACCCCACTATTCCTCCTATCTCTTCGTATGTATATCCTTCATAATCCCTCAGCATTATTACTGAGCGCTGTGCTTCAGGTAGTTTATTCAATGCCTCATTCAGCACTTCTTTCAGGTCGCTGTACGATTTATTGTGGCTAATGGAATATAGGTGGCTGTCCTCCAGCCTGTCTTGCTTTTTGTCCCTGCGCATCTGGTCTATCATGGTGCGATAGGCCGTGGTGAACATATAACTTTTAGCATTGGTACTTTCCAAATCGCTTATCCTGACCCACAACTTCTCATAGGTATCCTGAACAATATCTTTGGCCTTGTCAGTATCCTTTACATTTTTTAAAATAAAACGGTACAGGTTGTCTGCATATAAATCAACGCACCTGTTAAACTCTTCTGCTGTCATTCTACCCGTTAAATTTTACCAAAATTAGGTTATCAATCTGTAGTAAGACGGTTATGATTACCCAAAAGTTACACCGCCTGCTAAATAACTATGAAATATCAATAAAAATTAACAATAAGCCCCTTCTGAAGCCCTTTATTAACAAGGCATCCATTGTTATTTACAATGTATTGCAATAAAGGAAAGATTAGGAAATAGTTATTTATTCGTTTTCTTTCCTAAGCCGCTTCAGTTCTACCTTTCAGCCCACTTAACCGACCTTTTACACCTCTTTCTTATTTCCACTTTTTTACAGGTTTTTTCCCTGTTTTGCGACCACCTTTTGACACCATTCACAATGAAAGACCTTTGTTAAATCATAAACTTATTAACAAATAAAAATATGAAAAATCATATAGTAAATACCGAAATATACCGCCATAAAGGCGAACTGGGCACTGTAGCGTTAAAGAGTCGCAAAAACGGAAATAACCCTGAATCACTGTACCTTGAAATATATGAGAAGGCCACTCAAAAGAGGCGCTTAGAGTTCTTAAATATGTATCTAACAGGAAATCAGACTATTGATACATTGATTAAGACTGATGCCCTTGGTAAATGCTCGGGATACCTATTTAAGCCAAGAAATTTAGATAAAATGACCTTTACAGATTTTATTAAAGAACAGATAAATAAGATAGATAAGGAACAAAGCCGTAAAGTGAGCTATAGTGCTTTAACCAGGTTTAAAGAGTATGCTCATGCACTAATTATCCCTTTTTCAATGGTTAATGAGAAGTTCTTGTTAGGTTTTAGAAACTGGCTACTCACAGAAGCTTTTAGTGAAAGAGGCGGAATTATTGGTCGAGGGACAGCGGATAACTACTTATCCGCCATTATGAGGTTTGCTAACCGTGCACAGCGAAAAGGCCTTATTTCATCAACGGCATACTCTTCTAAAGAGATACCTTGTATAGGTAAGGTAACCAAGGTGCCTATTATACTGACTGAACAGGAAATATTAACCTTACAGGCTACTCCATACCCCAAAACCCCTGAAATATGTAAAGCCCTGATATTACAATTTGCCTGCGGTCAGCGTTGGGGCGATGTAAAGGATATGCGTTGGGAACAAATTGTAGCAGAAGGTGAAGTTTATAAAATAGTATTGCAGCAGGAAAAGACAGATAAAATATTGCCGTCCTTTATAACAAATGCATTAATAGATTGGATTGGAGAAGGCAAAGAAAGAGAAGGTAGGATATTTTATAGCATTCCAAAGGATAGCCAAACGGTAAGGGAACATCTCCAGGCATGGTGCACTGCTGCCGGAATAACCAAAAAAGTGGGAACACATACCATGAGAAGAAGTTGTGCTACAATACTTTATAAAAAAGGTGTCCCTTTGTTTACGATAAGTAAAATATTGGGCCATAGCAGAGCGGATATAACCTTGCGTTATATCGGATTGGATGAAAAAGATATTAGGAATGGGTTAAATGCCTTAAAAGAGATTACAGATAGTTTTAATTATTCTAAGGCTTCCTAGAAAAACCTTAATATATGGAAGAAACAATATTAGAACAAGTTAAAAAGCTTGGTTATCAGGAAAGGCAAACAACCTATCCGAATGAGGAAGGTCTAAAGAAAGGCGAGTTTGGGTCTCGTTTTTGGGTATTTCCAGAAGATAATATTAAGTTACAAAACACTCCTTTTTATTGTAAGGAAAATGATTTTACTCATTTTACTTCATTTGAGGCGTTAAATTCTATACTAAATTCAGGAATTATCAGACTTTATAATTTAATTCACATGGATGATAAGTTTGAACTTATTTATGGTATGAAGGAATTAAATTTTAATCACGATATCGAAAAAACTAAAAAAGACCTGTACAGCCTGTCAGTTTGCTCTTCTGAAAAAATACTTAACAATCCAAGTAAAGAGCATCTTTTGTGGAGAATATATGGCAATAACGGAAAAGGAGCAATGCTCAGGATAAGTTTTCAAAATAATTTGAATAGCTGGTATAATTATCATTTAGCACCTATGTCTTATAACTTTGAATATTTTGAACCATTAAAAGCATATAAGCTATATAAACACGGATGACGGTAAGATCATTCCAAAATATAACCGAGCATCATTGGAAGGCCAGAGTATGTTTTATGCGGGAATAACCCAGGATGATGAAACCTTTTGCCAAGTACAATCCATATTCGAAGTGTCCACACTTAATGATATGTCCAAAGAAGATGGGGAAACATATGAAGAATATGTAACTATGGGTAAGTTTAGGGTTGAAAAAGAGTTTTCCGTAGCTTCAATTGTATATCATCCTGATTTTCTTGACAAAAATACTCACATGGGGAAAATGCATCTTGAATACTTGCAATATCTTGATAAATTCCCGGAGAAAAAGGAAGATTTTCTTAAAGCAGTTAAATTTTTGGCATCTGAATTTGCAAAACCCGTTGCAGATGATAAAAGATACGAGTACAAGATTTCTGCTGCATTTACAAAAATTGTACTTGCATTTGGGTTATCCGGGGTATTGTACCCTTCCGTAAAGGGTGAAGGTAAGGGTTTCAATATTGCTATAGATCCCAGTTACATTAAAAATAAAATTCTTAGGCTCGAAAAATTAGCAGTTTGGAGATTGCAAAAGCGAAATAAGAATTTATTTATAGAACCTTATCTTTACTGCGAAACATTTGGAAATGATGGGAGGTTTATTTGGCAGGATGCTAAAGTTTATGTACCGGCTATGGAAGCCGAAAAAGTACTTAATAGAGAAAGCTAAATCAGATGAAAACATGAGTAAGCCTATTCAGCCTTTAACTGATGAGTATTTAAAAAGTATTAATTAGGAGTATGTTTCTTTGTTTTGCTCATTTTCAAATTAATTGATAAATTTTTGTTAGCGAATTACTTTAGAACGTTCCGCCGACACGTTCCTACATATTTATTGGGTGGCAAGCCCATTTCTGCTAATTTTATACTTGAATTTTCTTATACTAATGTAAGAGTTAAGGGTCTTTTTTCCAAGGTTTTTCATAAACATTATAAAAAAATAGAAAATATTAAAAATGAACTTGACAATATTATATTTTCTTAGTATAATTGTATAATAACCGAAAATACTTATAATGAATGTGAAGTATGGGGAGGTTATTATAAATAACCAGTAATATGGAAAACCCTAATACATTCTCACTTTTTTATGAAACGATTCATACGTTTTAAATTAAGATGGTTAAACCTCAAGCTGGACATAACAGCTAAGTTTTAATCAAAACAGAACAGGTGGCTTAGGCCACCTGTTCTGTTTTTAACCATTTGAATAATTATATTTGGTTAAAATAGCTAAAGTACTGTGTTAAATATGGCATTATCTGATTCTATTAAATCATTGTTCCTTAAAGCAAAAGAGAAGGACGAGTTCGAGTTTATATGTACTTTGATAAACTACCGCAGCATGGGATCAAAGTATTCAAACTCTAATCTATATGAATGGTTTGATGCTATTAGTTTTTATGAAGACTTATATAATAAGCAAGCTCATATAGTTAATAAAACCAGGATCGGGTTGTTGATTTATACTACATTTTTTGAATCAAGCGACTTATATAGTATACTTGGAAACCTCTCCAGAATAGTATTAGGTTATAGATGCTCCCCTTATCTTTACTTTAAGAGAGATAAGGCTAATAAAGGGCTTGCAGCAGAGGATAAAATAAGTTATGTCCAAGAGGTATTATTAGACGCTGGGTATGAGGAAATTGAACAATTTTTTGAAAATATGTTTGTTAAGCAGCTTAGAAATACATTTTGCCATTCCTCTTACTCCATAGTTGAAACAGAATTAATTCTTCAAGAGGAAAAGGAACCAATTTTAATTGAGAATGTTGGCACCACAGTAGTCGATATTGAAAATTTTATCATTCCAAAAATTTCGGAGTTACTGGTATTCTTTAACTCTTTCAAATCCGAATTTCTTACTCAATATGCATCTTATACTGAAAATAAAAAAGTAAAAGGAAGGTTACCTGACCTTACAGATATCACGATAATTGGTTCATCTCAAGGATTACGTGGTTTTGAAAGCGGGGCAGTAAATATAATTTTAGATGACACGGGGTTTTGGTCAGGAACCAATATTAGATTTGGACACACTTCTGAAGTTGACCGCCATGTTCTTGAAGAATTGGTACGATTTTCTAAGAAAGCCGACATCCGAACAAATGATGGTGCATTGGAAAAACTTTACCAAGTCATAACTGAGCGTAATAAGCCTGATGAAATAAGTAATTTATCAGCTATATACCAAAGATTCGCATTAATAGTACAAGAGAAAGCTATTAAGGAATCTAATTATTTTAAGCAACAAGACTTATTTAAAAGAGCAATACGTTTCTATCAAAAAGCCTGCGATCTTAATCCAGAATTATGCTTGAATCCTAATATGGCACTTTTAAAATATAAGGTCGCCGAGAGTTGTGGAGATATTAACCTTAAAAAAGAAGCCTTGTCGGACTTAATAAAATGCTTGGGGGCTAAAATGAGCGAATTACAAATTAAGAATGTCATTGTTCTATTAAAGGAGCTTAAAAAGCAGCGTATTGAAGTACCCGAAGAGAAAATCAATTTTAGAGAATTGCTATCCAATTATAAAGGTGAAGATCTGAAAAGTGCAGTTGAATTGGGATTAGCTGAATTAGAAAAAATATCTGGATGACAAATATTTACTTATTTCCAATACTAATTGGTCTAAGTGTCATAATTTGCGGTTGGATAGATTATATAATACTTAAAAAACAGGAAAAAAACCTATCAGTTGTAATTTCTAAATTTGTAATTTATATCGGGATAGCATTATTTACTATTGGTGCTGGGATTGAAGATCACCGGCAAGCTTCACTACAATCGGTAACTATTTCATTGGATAACATTAAAATCGATAGCCTGTTAGATTATGACAAAGAACTGACGAATTCGAATACTGCTTTAAACAAGAAGGTTGATTCACTATCAATTTCAAACCTACAAATTCAACATAAATTGGACGAACTGAAATTAGAGATTGCCAATAGCGGATACAAGATAAACTCTAAAGGGCAAGTAGTTCCTATCAACCTACCTGTTTCAGAGTTTAATAGTAACTCTTCAGCTAATAAGAAGCATGGAGTTCAAAAACAAAACACTAATGAATTAACTAACTATTATCAAGGAAAAATATCAAGTTTCCTACAGGAAACCAAAAAATATAACAGCATTCTTTCAAAAGACTCAGTAACATATAAAGCAGTTTCTACCAGAAGTATATTAAAAATGAGGAATGATGAAAAAATTGCAGATCAGGTGCAGGCTGCAAGGATACAATTATGGGAAGATGGTCTTTTCGCCAAACGAGCCAGTGATTCACTTCATTATTATCAAGCCCAGTTAAAGTCTATTTCAGGTAGATAAAAGCTTAGTAAATGAGTAAAAAGAATTTTGTATATCTCAATCTGAAACATTATTTCCCAGGAATAATGTCAATAGCAGACCAAATAAATATGGATTGGGATAATATAGATAAACTGTTCAGCAAGGAAATCGAGAGGCGTAAAGTAGAATGGACAAAAGGTAACACCATAATCGAAGCGTCGATTTATGATATAATTGTGGAGGTTAAGAAAGGAAACAAAAGTGCCGTTGGACTCTTGGATTTTTTTAATAAATTGTTTTTAGAACTTTCTGGTCGCTTACCTCTTGATGAAAATAAACTAATAAAACGAAATATAAGAAGTGTATTAACAGCACTTAACAAAGAGTATCTGCATTTTATTGGTGAATTGGCTGTACTGAATAATGTACTTAAATCTGGTAGTTACATCCTAACTGGGGTAGAATATCAGTTGGAAAATAAACGGAGTATTGATTTTAATCTGAAACGAACTGCTAATGGAGGCAGGACGTTGGTAGAGGTGTATAACATACATTTGGATGAGGAGAAGGTTTCTAATGAGGCAGAAGCCATTAGTAAATTTCTTAATAAAAGACTTACAAAAAAAATTGCGGAAAAGAAAGCCAATCTTACTACTGACGTAGAGTTTTTCCTGGTTCCAGTTCTATGGGCAGGCGTTGAATCATTAAGAGTATACAGTGAATATTTTAAAACGCACAAAATGAGCATAAATAATGTAATAGAACCTGTGGCTTATGTAACCTTTTCAGATGGTGAAGGGTACTATGTGCATAATTTTGGCAATATCAGCAATGTGTTAAATCTACCTGCTAAATCATCTAAGCCTGTTTAAGTTTGCAATAAATTGTTTAAAAAGAATGATAGGAGAAGTAATAGATACTGGACTAAATAAGTACACAGTTACAAAACCGATAAGTGTTGACAGAGAAAACGCCAATATATATTTATGCACCGATCAAAATGGCATCGAGTACATTATTAAGCATTTTTATATGCAGGCACCTATGGCTAATATTGCATTAAGCCAATACAATCATTTTGGGAGAAGAAGAGATGGCAGTTCAACGGTATTTTACGAGATTCAAGAGAAGAACAAGCAATATGAATTTCTTTTGAAACACATTGAGCGAGTACGTTTTAATAATAAATGGTTGATAATTTTGGAATATGCCCAAGGAATAACATTGGCTGAGTACATTAACAAATACTATGCCAGAGATTTTAAGAAAGTTGAATGTGCCATTATTAAATTAGCAGAAACCTTAACGCTTTGGCATAATAATGGTTTTGCTCATGGAGATCCGCACCTGGATAATGCAATGGTCCATAATGCTGAAGGCGATAATTGCAAGGTTATGCTAATTGATTACTGTTTTATCCATCATAAGGATTTTATATACTGTCAGCAATATAATTGTTTTGAAATAGACCCCGGATTAAGAATAAGAGAGGATTTAGAAAATAATGGGAAATTGGGAAATGGGTTTCGATATGGAATTTTAGAGATTCAGGATAAATTGGATCTTGGTACAGCTTTGTCTGATTTGTTCGATTTAAACTACCGCCATAATTCTATCTGATTATATTAGTATGGCTACACTAAACCAATTCAAAATAGAACTTACAATAAAGGAATTACAGGCTTATGTCAAGTCAAAACCGCATAATGATAAAATTTCTGATATAGTACAAGAAATCGAAGAAGAGGGATGCCGTGTTACTAATCAATTGAGGTGGGTCGAGAGTTCTCACAGTTTACCAAAGAAACTTCCGTTAAAAGGAAATAGTTTGATGAGGATATCATTACTTAGAAACCACCCGGATAATGATATCCGATTGAGAGTTGTGTGGACTATTTTCCATGAATATGGACATTATAAGTCTGGTCTGCCTGATGAAGATCCAATGCCAATTGATGAAAGAGATAGAAGAGAGATCTTAGCTTGGAAACTTGGTATAAAAATGGCACGTAAGTATTTTAAAGAATGGGAACTGAACGATTATAAAGTATATGCCAATAGGTGTCTTGGAACTTATAATATTCTACCTATTAAGCCTGATGAATGGTCATCAAAATGACAACAATGAATAGCAAGGATTAAATCCCTAATCCAAGTAAGATTCTGCCCCTAATCCAGATAAGACTTTAGTTAAATTATAGGCTTTAACAGGCAATCTTTTGCCCTAATCCATGGTTCATGCAGCCATTGTCCCTAATACACGGGAAGAGCCCAATATTATCATTAGTATCTTTCTTTAGTTCTGATAATTTACCTAAGGTTTCTTGTTCATTCTTTTCTAATTCTTCTTGAAGTTTGTTGTTTTTTTCTTCCAGTGATTTTATTTTTTCTTCTAATAGTGATACAGAATTATTAGTGGTGTTTTGAATAGGTGGATTTTGACCGAATAAATCACAGCTTAAAAAGACTAAAAAAGCAAGAATATAATGTTTCATGATAAATCAATTATTAACAAGTTAGATAAATAATCCCGTGCCTAATGTAAAAATAACGAAATAGCCTTTACCAACAAAAAATGCTAAGAAGATTAGCAAGTATATTTTATGATTTAAGGAATTTCGATTTCTGATTGGTAGAGTAACCAATATCTTTACTTCCGTATTTAGTCTTGATTTGTTCTAGAGTTAACTGATGCCTGCTATTTGTCTTATATTCTTCTGCGCGAAAGTACCAGGCTATTTTCTTATGAGCAAACATAAAATCGGCTTCTTTTAACTTGGCTCTATGTGGGTATGTATTACCTGTAACCCATATCCAGGCTCCAACAAGCTCAATAATTAGCCCGTCAAGGTGAATTATCTTTTCAAGAGCCTCCCTGTATTGTTCGGCTTTAAGGATTTCCGATTCGGTATCTTGCTCATTAAGGTTTTCGCCTTTGAGAATCTTAGCGCAGGCAAAAGCATATTCACTGTTAATGGCCTGCATTATTGCAACATCACCACCCCTGTCAGGGTGGTGATGCATGGCCAATGTACGGTAAAGGGCTTTAACCTCTTCAAGTGTTTTGCAATCTTTAAAGTAGTTCATGGTTAAAAGGGAAAGTGGTTATAAACGAAAATGATATTTGCACTGCTGCACAATGATTTTATGTTAATCACCTGCTCGGGTAACAGTTTAAGAGAATCGCTCTGGTTAGATACCAGGAATTCATTCCCTGTTTCATCCAGTATTCCTGTAAACTGTTTTTCTACAGTGTAAATAGTCACCTTTTCACCTTTAAGGTCCTGCAATAGTTGTTTTTTGTTTGCCATGGTTTTGAGTTTTTAGTTTCGCGCCTTTCCAACAAAGCACAGCAGGGCAAGGAGGAATTGGAATAACTTATGCCGGGAAAATGCATTGTTACCTGTAAGGCAGAATGGGTCAATTTTTCTAAATGGAAGAAATGGAATGAAAGAAAAATTTACCCGGTCTGTTTCACCTTACGGAGTATTTTATCAGTCCGGCAGTATGAAAAGCCCGCTCAGCCTTTTTAGGCGTGCGTAGTTTTCAGTAAGCCGGTCTGATAGAGTAAGTGAAATAACAATGGCAGGAACTGGAATAATTTATGCCGAGAAAATTCCTTGCCCCTGCTGCTGTTTTTGCTTTGTTGTTGTTTTGTGAAACTAAAAATTCAAAACTCCCGGCAAAATTAGATTGACCTTAAAGAATGAAAAGTGAAATTTACTTGACGAAATTTTATCAAAAAAAGGGTAAATTCCTGCATTAAAAAACCTACCATGAAAAAACTCATTAGCTTCGTTTTAACGCATTTGATTTTTTGCAGCGTGCAAATGGTTAGCGCGGGTCTCTTTGTGTTTATAGAGGCCGTGTAATGATTCCTGGAGGCAATTTAACTTTGTGGTTATTGCAGCAAAAATGTAATTTTTGGCTGATTTTCGGAACGGAAAATCGGGCTTTTTCGGTGGGTGTCGGGGGATATAGTAACACCCCCGAACCTGTTTCACGGTGATACATGAAATAGAAAACTTTTTCGCTTAAAAGTTTTTCATTATCAGCTACTTCCCTGAAAGTAGTTTTTGCAAAAAGGCCATTCCCGCCTTTTTTCTGCTTTTTTTGTCACTGTATTTTGGATTATATAATTCAAAATCAAAACATTATATCCTATATTTTTGACGATGTACAATTTTGGCATAAAAGCTCGGTGAATTATGCCCGTTTTTTTGTTCTATTTTTTAAAAAAAATGGGTATGCCGGAATCGGGGATAAGACTTTAACAATCCCCTACGTGTATCATCGTGCAACACTTTTTGGTAAAAAGTTTTAAAACAATACCCTTAGTTTTCAGTTACTTAACTGCTGCAACAATGTGCAAAAAATAGCCCTCACAAATGAGTCTACTGATTATCAGCATGTTAGTTTTTTGACAGGTAAGTGAAAATTATCTATATCTGATAAGAAAATATTTTTCTTCAAGCAAGTGTAAATCAGTAGGAGTATGATTTATTTAGCAAACAATTACCTTTGTTTCAAAATCACTTAAATGGATGAAAAAGTAGAGCGACAGGTCCACGATACTTTTAAAATACTCGATGCAAAAAAGGCTGCCTTATTTGATAGGGAAACTTTGCTATTTGTTAAGGATAAATGGGGAACGTTTGAAAAGAACTACAATACTTTTTGTGATATTTTAGAAAAGGAAATCAAGGCTCTTCCATATAACAGTCTTATTCCAATTTATATTGGCATTTGGGTTAATGAAATTGATAATAAGATTAACCGATCTGTTAGGGCGAAGAATAAAACTGAGATTGGTGGAATATTCAGGAGCTTTCGTAAAAAACTGAAAGTTAAACTACTTGAAATTGAGGGCTCATTAACGGAACAGGATACAGCCAATAAACCAGTTGAAGCGATTTCTAAAGTAACTGCCTTGACATTCAAAGATATTTTTGTGAATGAGGACTGGAAAAAATATATAGATGCATTGCACCAGGTAGAGAATCCAGTTATAAGTAAGGATTATAAATTTACAGGTAAGCACAAAAAACATAAGGGTGTTATCTGCTGTTGGATCAACGAATTGAAGTATAGAGGGAAAATTTACAAAGAATATAGCCGACAACAATTATCAGAAATTCTTAATCGTGAAATAAAAGGGATTAAGTTAGGCAGTGATGGTAAGACCTTTGATAATCAATCACTTGAATATGAGAATGAGTATAAAAGGAAACTTTTAAGGATGACTGATTTATTACCTTGAATTACCCAAGGTAATACAGGGCACATGCAGGCAATATCTGTGCCATAACATTGCATCATAATATGAAATGCAATGGCAATACAGGTTATTACAATTAGTGTAGATGAACTGGTAGGCATTATAAATGCGGAAAGGGAAAATGCCTATTCATCCGGGTATATTAAAGCCAAGAAAGAATTAGAGGCCGTTAAGGCCGAACCTAAGTTTACGGAGTTATTAAAAGGTGTAAAAGAGTTAAGACAGTACCTAGAATATAAGGGATATTGGAAAGGCTCTGTGAATACGCTAAATAAGATTGCACCCCAACTTTTAGAAGATGGGGATAAAAAAGGCCACACTCTTTTCTTTCGTTGCACCTGCATTGACCATGCGTTTAAAAACGGGTTTCATTTCTTACCCTGGAAAAAGAAAGAGTATAAAAATTAAATTAAATTTTATGAAAAAGGAGTTTATTCTGCCGAGTGTTAAGTACAAGGCACAAATTAAGGAGCTAAAGAAGGAAGTAAGATGTTGGAAAATATTGTATCATCGACTAGTTAAAAAAATGGACAAGGAGAGAGAAAGAATGAAATACCCTGGGCATTTCTGATTTGTTAATTAGTTTTTGTTGTGCGCGCTCGTGTTTTGAGTATATTTAAGACATGAAGCGCGCATTTATTTATGTATACTCCTTTATTCACGGGCTTTCTCTGCCTGTTTACCATTCTCTCGCAAAAAACAATTTGCGACTTATTTTTGCAACTACTTCTTGCGCACCCCTTTATTCACAAGGCTTTCAAAGGGTGTATTTTATATTACAATGAAATACAATAAAACCCATAAATGATTGGCAATCAATGTGTTATGCAATAAACTGATAATCAGCATGAAGCACGTAATCGCCCCTTTTTTGCCACCCTATGCTTACCAAAAATATATACAAGGGATTAATAATTAAAGGATGGTAGTAATTTGCCAAAATTATTTATCTTGCGCCCTAATTAGATTCGCTTATGACATTCAGTTATACAACAACTCAGCAGCAAGGGCTTACCATATTTAACCTTATGGGCGAAATTATAGATAAGTCGCAGGCGGCAGAGTTTGTAGAACATACAAACAACCTGGTAACATCGGGTAAAAACCGTTTTATTCTTGAGCTTTCGGGGCTCAGGTATATGAACAGCAGCGGACTTAATGTTTTGGTGAACGTACTTACCAAAGCGCGTAACGCAGGCGGAGAAGTTGTGGTCTGCAACCTATCGGCCAAAGTGCGCGACCTATTGGTAATTACCAAGTTAGATACCATCTTCCATATTTTGCCTACGGTGGAAGAGGCCATTAAGAAGCTGAAAAGCGGCAAGTAAGCCATCCGTTAAATCTATTTCCTTTAAAGAACATTTTTTTCAAATTTCATGAAGACTGACATTTTATTGGGTTTACAATGGGGCGATGAAGGCAAGGGCAAAGTAGTAGATGTACTGGCACCTCAATACGAAATAGTAGCTCGTTTCCAGGGCGGCCCTAATGCAGGCCATACACTTGAAATTCAAGGCAAAAAACACGTTTTACATACTATTCCCTCTGGTATATTTCACAACAAGATTATGAATGTGATAGGTAACGGTGTGGTTATTGACCCCATAAGTTTTGTTGAAGAAGTAAAAGGCATTGAAGCGTTGGGAATTGATATTTGCAAAAGACTTATTCTCTCAAAACGCGCGCATCTTATATTACCGACTCACCGCCTGTTAGATGCCTCATCGGAAGCACTGAAAGGCAAAGAAAAGATTGGCTCTACATTAAAGGGCATAGGCCCGGCCTATATGGACAAGACAGGCCGCAATGGTTTGCGTGTGGGCGATATGCTGGAAAAAGATTTCGCTGCACGTTACGCTTCACTTTCGGGCAAACACCAGCAAATGCTGGCACTGGCAAAGTATGAGTACGACCGCAAGGCATTTGAAGAAAGCGAAAAGAAGTGGATGGAGTGCGTGAATTTCATCCGCACCATGATGATTATGGATACCGAATATTTCCTGAACGATGCGTTGAAAGCAGGCAAGAAAATATTAGCGGAAGGCGCGCAAGGTTCATTGTTAGATATTGATTTCGGTTCTTATCCTTTTGTAACATCATCATCTACCACCTGTGCAGGCGCATGCATTGGCTTAGGAATAGCGCCAAGAAACATTGGCGAGGTGGAGGGTGTGTTTAAAGCCTATTGCACCCGGGTGGGTTCAGGCCCATTCCCAACAGAACTGCTTGATGACATTGGAGAAAAAATTGCTCAGATAGGCCGCGAGTTTGGCTCTACCACGGGTAGAAAAAGGCGTTGCGGCTGGCTTGATTTACCTGCATTGAAGCGCGCCATTATGCTCAACGGCGTTACCCGCCTCGACATGATGAAGATTGATGTGCTGAATGAATTTGAAGAAGTGAAGGTCTGCACACACTATATGGTCGATGGTAAGCAAACTGACCAACTACCGTATAATTTAAGTACCGAAATAAAACCGGTATACAAATCGTTTAAAGGATGGGGTAAGTTGCCCGACATAAGCTCGTACGATAAAATGCCTGCCGAGCTAAAAGAATATATTCAGTATATAGAAAAGGCTGTTGAAGTGCCTATTAAACTTTTGTCGGTAGGGCCAGACCGCAGCCAGACGCTTATACGATAATTTGTTTTGGGCTAAAGCCCGCAAACATGGCTGTACTTTAGACCACGACCTTAAGGTCGTGGCAATTGAAAAATACCATTTTTGTTGCCCCGGCTTTTAAGCCGGGGATATAGATACCAGACACAATAAGGGCTTTAGCCCAACCATTAGAATACTACTGCTTACTTATTCTATAAATGATGTTATTACAAATTAAATAGCTAATCTGAATACCTTTGTTCTAAATATTCAACGAGTGAGTATCTTTAAAAGGGTGTCTTTTTTTATAGGGGTTAAAAACATACTTGCCCTTTCGTTGCTTTTAATTCCTTTCCTTACCTCTGCCCAAAAAAATATAAAACCTGCCGACACCAAACATTCATCTGCAAGTGTTGAGAAGCAAACCGTGCAGATACACCATGCCAATTCACTGGAGTTTGATAAGCGCCTTGGCGACGGAGCCGAGCGCCTGATTGGGAATGTGGAACTGGAGGATGATTCTGTATTAATGAACTGCGATAGCGCTTATGTTTACCAGGATAATACGTTCCGGGCTTTTGGCCATGTACACCTTAACCGTAAAGATTCCGTACATCTTTTCGGCGATTCATTACACTACCATGGCGATACCAAACAAGCTGAAATGTTCGGCAAAATTCTCTGCAAAGAAAAATCGATGACGTTGAACACCCAGCATTTGCTGTATGATTTAAATGCAGACATGGTTAACTATTGGGATGGGGGAACGCTGGTTGATAGCACGAATACGCTGGTAAGCACACTGGGTAATTACAATACACTCAGCAAAATAGCCTCATTCAAACAAAACGTGGTGCTAACAAACCCTAATTACAAGGTTACCTGCGATACCATGAACTATTCGCCTTCGCTTCAGACTGCATATTTCGAGGGACCGACTTACATTACAAGCAAGAGCAATAAAATGTATTGCGTAGCGGGTTATTACAACACCAAATCGGGTGTATCGCAATTCTGGAACCATGCTATTGTTACCAGTAAGAAGGGTGAAAAGTTAAGCGGCGACAGCCTCTATTTCAACCGCAAGATCGATTCAGGCGAGGTAAAGCAGAACGTTGCGTTGACCGATAGCACCGACAATATTACCATAAGGGGAAATTATGCCGTATATAAGGGCTTAAAGAAAACCATAATGGTTACCCGCCGCGCGGTTATGCAACAGGCATTTGAAAAAGATACACTGCACCTGCACGGAGATACATTGTTCGGCCTGAATATTTCCATGAGTGATACAATGCCGGGGAACAGCAGCGCGCCTAAACTTCTGCTTGCCTATCATCATGTGCAGTTTTTCAAAAAAGATATGCAGGGCAAATGCGATTCGCTCACCTACGATGAAAAAGATTCTATAATGCGCATGTTTCGCTTACCTGTAGTGTGGTCGGACCATAACCAGCTTACGGCAGACACTATGCACCTTTTCCTGGAGAACAAAAAGCTGAGTAAGCTGGATATGATAAATAATTCCTTCATTATATCGCGAGATACACTGGCATCGAAAGATGATTCATTACAGTTTAACCAGATAAAGGGCCGTAACATGAGGGGATTTTTCAAGAACAATAAAATATTTAAGGTGAAGGTAATGGGCAATGCGCAGACTATATATTACGTCTATTCCGATAACAATACAACCCTGGTAGGCGCCAACCGCGCCGATTGCAGCAACATGCTGGTATATATAGACAGTAACCGTGTGCATAGCATTACCTATTTGCAAAAGCCCGATGCCACATTGTTCCCCACAAAAGATATAAAGCCAGCCGATTTCCTGCTTGGCAATTTTAACTGGCGTGAAGCTGAACGTCCAAAGAAGAAAGAAGATATTTTCGGGGATGAGAAATTCTGAGAATTTCGTATCTTTAATTAAATAAACCTAACCGCTTGAAAATAAAACTACTCTTTTTATTGTTGTCCTTCACCTGCTTTCACTTTGTGCAGGCCCAGATTACTTTCCAGAAAACCTACGGAACCCCGAAGAATGATTGGGGATATGGCGTAACCCAAACATTTGACGGAGGCTATGCACTAGCTAGTGTTTATGATAGCAATAAAATTGCAATTATTAAAACCGATTCTATTGGTGATACGACATGGGTTAAAATGTATCCATACCTTATTGCAAATATAAATTGGGGAGACTTTATTATTCAAACTTCCGATAGTAATTATGTATTGGTTGGCGGAGCCGCTGATTCGAGCGGTTTTATGTTAAAGGTGAACTCAATTGGTGATACACTCTGGCTAAAAAAGCTCCCTAATAATACTTATATGAACATACTACACAAAGTAATTGAGGATAAATTCGGTAACCTGATAGTTGTTGGGGAAACTTACGTAGGTAAACCAACAGTTTGTTGTGCCCCAATCATGTTCAAAGCAGACCATCTGGGTAATACCATCTGGTCACTTCCCATAAATTGCCCTTATCCTACTGGATGCAGGCTTCAAGAAGTATACATTGATAAATTTGACGGAAATTATTTAGTTACGGGTGATGCTCCGGCATACGGTCCTCCTGTTTTACGATTAGTAAAATTAGACACTGCTGGAAAATATATTTGGAACAGCGTTTTTACCTCCATATCTGCATCTATAAGTTCTGTTATCTCAACGCGAGATAGTGGATATTTATGTACAGGTGAGAGCTGGACTTATGACAGCTTACCCCTTTACAAAATAGATAAAAAAGGCAATCTTAAGTTCTATAAGGGATATCCCGATTCCAATTCATCTGCTTCTGTTATAGATACCACAACGGGAGGGTATTTAATAGCAGGGCAAAAGCATATATATTCTACAAACTATGATTTATTTTTATCGAAGTTGGATACTAATTATAATGTGTTATGGAATGCATCATTTGGTGGCTCAAATACGGAACAGTTCGGATATATGAAAGCAACGAGTGATGGTGGGGCAGTATTGGTTGGCAGTACAAATAGTTTTGGGGCAGGCGAGTATGATGCATATCTTGTAAAGACCAATTATAAAGGATTAATAACAGGGCAAAATGTTATTTCAGTTGCCCAAAACGGTATTTCAATTTCTCCTAACCCTTTCTCCCAAAAAACTATTATAAAGACGGAAAAGAATTTTTCCAATGCGACTTTAACCCTTTATAATTCATTGGGGCAGGTAGTACGAACATTAAATGGTATTACAGGGAAAGAATTTGCTCTTAATAGGGGCAACTTGCCTCCAGGCATTTACCTACTGAGAATAACCCAAGAAGGTAAAGTAGCTTCCTCTAAACTAATTATAGAAGATTAGCTCTGATTATAACGAAGATATAAAGCCCGCCGATTTTCTATTAGGTAATTTTAACTGGCGCGAAGCCGAACGCCCTAAAAAGAAAGAAGATATTTTCGGGGATGAAAAATTTTAGGCCTTTTACTTCTCTGCAAGCGTATCCTTATAAAAATTGACACTTGGGTGATTTACTGAAATAGACAATTCATTACAATTCATCAAAGTACATCCTAAAAGAATACCTGAATCATCCATATTTCCTTCCACTTTTAATTTTGCCAGGGTCATTCCTTTAAAATAAATAACATTCAACCCATGCTGGTTTTTATAGCCCCACGTACCGCTATCAGCATGGTTCATATCACCATACTTACATATGTGTAGAAAAGTACTGTCGGCCCTTAGTCGTATATAAGAAACTGCTCCTTTCGTGAAATGATTATAATATGTCCCGCCAATACATTCCGGGTGGGCCTTCATATATTCAATAGTTTCTGTCGTATGCTTTGCATTGTTTCTGCAAGCGCCAAGAAATATTACGCAAAATATCAGTAAAGCACCCGCACATTTCACCATAATACTTATTTGACTTTACAGGTTTATCACCATGGCACTTTTATCAGCTCTGGCTTATAACAAAGAGATAGAGGGCAGTAAACACGGCAATTATTACAATAAATATTTTCCAGGTGCCTTTAAAGTAGCTGGCATCGCGCTTTCTGTCTTGCCTGTATAGCACAACCATTAGCATGGCGAATAATGCCATGACAATTATAAAAAAGAGGGCTTGTCCTTTAGTAATAAGTGCATCGAGGAGCATATACAGAATTTAGTGCAAATGTATGCTGTTTTTCCATTGGATGAGATGCTTCACCGCCTCCTGCACAGCATATCGGCGGTTCAGCATGACATCTATTATAGTTTGGGGGAGGTTAGTGGAGGGGCAAAGCGCTACGCGCTTTGCCCCTCCACTAACCTATTCTACCAGCAATATTGTCACCCCGAACGAAGTGAGGGGTCTCTTTCCATTATTATATAAATGCTTCGTTTAACTTTGTATCATGAAAAAAGGCATATTGATTTTCCTGGCTGTTCTCTGCTGCAACCTTATATATGCAGGACCCATAAAGAAAGCCTTTGCTGCCCTTAACATATACGATTACTTTAAAGCCCGGCAGATATTCCAGAAGTCGCTGAAACACGATACTGTGCCTGCAGCATACGGGTTGAGCCTTATTGCCTCCCGCACCGATAACCACTTTTATAATATTGATACGGCCTATAAGTATGTGCTGCTTTCAACCAAATCGTTTTCAACCGCCTCTGCCAAAAGAAAAATCAACTGGAAGGTATACGGGGTTGACTCTGCCGCCATTAGGAGCCTGAAAGATACAATAGAGCTTAAAGCGTTTGACCGCTCTATGGCTATTAATACCATTGATGGCTACAACTATTATATTCAAAACTACTCAATTGCCAAACAGGTAGTAAACGCAGTAGACCTGCGGGATATGCTTGCCTTTACCTCTGCCGAAAAAGAAAATACCTACAAAGCATATATGGCCTTTATGAATACCTATCCCAATGCTACCGAATTTGCTGATGCGAAAAAGAGGTATGAGATCGCTCTTTTTAAATCGCTCACCGCTAATCATACAATAGAAAGCTATACCGCATTTATAAAACAATACCCCAACAGCCCCTATATACTTGCCGCGCAGGATTCTGTCTACAGCCTTGTAACGGCACATCGCCTTATAAAAGAGTATTACACTTTTATAACCGCGTTCCCGAAATATCATAATGTTGCAAATGCATGGCACAAGCTATACTCTCAGTACACCATGGATAATAAGCCCGAAACATTCGCACGCTTTCACAAAGATTTCCCCGATTATCCTTTTAACCAGCATGCCGATACCGACCTTGTGCTGGCACAGACACGCTTTTATCCTGTCCGCAGTGGCACCATGTGGGGTTATGTTGATAGCCTGGGCAAGGTGCGTGTCCCTTGCAAATACGAATGGGCCGACAGTAACTTCTTCGATGGGCTTGCAGCCGTTGCCCAGAATGATAAAATTGGTTTTATAAATAAACGGGGCGAACTGGTAATACCCTGCATTTACGATGAAGCCGACCATTTTAAAAATACGCTCTCAGTAGTAAAAAAAGGAGGGATGTGCGGTATCATTTCCACCTTAGGGCAAACTATAGTGCCATTTGAATACCAGGAGATAATCAACTTCTCAAACGGTATGGCTATTATCGAGAAGAATGGCAAATATGGTTACATAAGCCTGTTGGGTGAAGAAGTTGTGCCTGCACAATATGCAGCAGCAGGAGATTTTTCTGAAGGGTTGGCCTATGTGCAGAATAGCAATGGGAAATATGGCTTTATAAATGTTGCGGGAGCAGTTGTAATACCCTGCGGGTACGATTGGGCAGGCAAATTCAAAAATGGAATAGCGAAAGTAAAATCGGGTTCAAAATTCGGGTTGATAGGATTGAAAGGTGATACCATACTGGATTGCGACTTCGATAACATAGGTGATTTTTCTGATACGCTGGCTATGGTTGTGCAAAATAACAAAGTAGGTTATGTGAACAGGCATGGTGAAGTTATTATACCATTGAAGTATGAGTATACAGCTGATTTGCTAGAAGGCGGTATGTTTCGCGATGGTGTTGCCAAGGTGCAGTTGCATAAAAAAAGAGGCTTTATAAACCCTGATGGCAAAATGGTAATCCATAACGATTACGATGATATTGCTCCGTTTAAGGAAGGATTTGCCGCAGTGCTACTCGATAAAAAATGGGGATATATTGACCATAAAGGAACGATGGTAATACATAACAAATACGATTATGCAGCCAGCTTTAGCGACAGCCTTGCTCGAGTTACAGTTAAAGGGCAATCAGGCTTTATTGATATGAAAGGCAAATCGGTAATTGATAATCAATACGATGTTGCAACCGATTTTGTAAATGGTATTTCGCAGGTTACACAATCGCAACACTCAGGCCTAATAGACAAAACAGGAACAGCCATTATCCCTTGCCAGATGAATACTTTGCAGGCTTTAGGCAATATGGTTGAAGTAGAGATAAATGGAAAAATGGCGCTGTTCAGCTTAAGCAAGAAAAGCTATGTTTGGCAGGAGAATGGGTTTGGGAGCCCCACTTCGTCTTCTCATTAAGAGAATTTTTAGGCCTCAGCTTTGGAAAGGTTTGGAGAGGCTTTAGGAATCCTGTTCAGTAAAATAAACCCGAATACAAATAGTGCAAGCAGGAATGCGATGGAGATACGCATGTTGTGGGTAAGGTCGAACACCCAGCCATAGAGGAACAAACCTATAACGCTACCCACGTTTTCGCATACATCGTAAAAGCTAAAGAAAGAAGCGTGGTCCTGTGTTTCGGGCAACATTTTAGAATAGGTTGAGCGAGAGAGCGCTTGTATGCCACCCATCACTAATCCCACAAAAAAGGCAAGGGCAAAAAACTCTTTCGCTGTGTACGTAAAGTAGGCACCTACGCAAATTCCA
>JABDGY010000018.1 GCA_013285805.1 Bacteroidota bacterium
GAAAAATATCAATCGTTTACAGTTGCTCCATTATTTTCTGTAGGCCATTCAACGGATAATGAAAGACGTCACCTTGCTGTCACACCTTTGTTCTGGCATATAAAAAATGGAACCTATACAAGTAATACGCTTATAACATTTTGGTGGAACCGTGAGCTAATAAGTTATCATATTAATGCTAACGGCGTTAAAATTGCCGACACAAATTCAGCTACTTATGTTTTCCCGCTTTTCTGGTCGCATAAAAATGAAAACGGGCAACAGACTATTGTCTTCCCGCTTCTATGGGGTATAAGAGACAGAGAGAAGCAATCGCTTACATTATTTCCTCTCTTTTCAATGGGCCATTATAACGATGGGGCAAAAAATTACGTTGCGGTTACTCCGTTTTTCTGGCACTTCAAAACATCATACGGGCATACCAATGTTTTATTTCCATTATGGTGGAATTCAAAAAAAATGAACTACCACGATACATCCGCAACAAACATAATATTCCCTTTATACTGGTCTCGTCACAGTTGGTATTCCAATTACAACATATTCTTTCCTTTTATATGGGATATTAAAACCAAAAGCTACCATTCATTCACCTTTGAGCCGTTTTTCTCAACAGGCAAATCAACAGATGGTAAGCGGAGGCATATAGCCATTACACCATTATTCTGGCATTATAGCGATAGCAACCAAATTAAGAATAGGCTATTCCCCATTTGGTGGTACAAGAAGGATATTTATAAAAATGATACAAATATTACCAATGTATTATTCCCCATATACTGGGCATACAAAGGGCATAACTACAATAATAAAGTACTATTCCCTATAATTTGGGTATTAAATAATGGAAGGTACAAATCACTAACTATTGAACCATTATTCTCAGTCGGCCATTCAACTGACAACAAGAAAAAGCATATTGCAATTACACCCTTATTCTGGCATGTAAAAGATACACTGGGTTATAAAAACAGGCTGTTCCCCATTTGGTGGAATAATAAGCGGATAGAATACCAATATGCTAATGGTAAAGAAATAGTGTACGATACTAATTGTACAAATGTAATTTTCCCGCTATACTGGTCGTATAGCAACAATCACAGGACAAACAAAGCATTTGCGCCATTCTTTTGGGAGCATAAGGATAGCCTAAGTAAATCGGTAACCGCTATTCCATTATTCGCTTATGGTAATTCAATAAAGGAGAAGAAATCATATTTGGCTATCACACCCTTATTCTGGCATATAAAGGATTCAGATAAATACAGTAATACACTAATCCCTTTCTGGTGGAGTAAATCAAGGGTAATATATAAGTGGAATGGGAAGAGAATTATACCGGTTGATACGGAACATACCACTGAAGTTTTCCCACTCTACTGGTCGTATCATAGCAAATGGGAAAGCAATAAAGTGTTCATTCCTTTTCTATGGAGTCATAAAGATAGCCTCAGCAGGTCATTTACGTTTGCTCCCTTCTTTTCATTCGGCAATTCTGCAAAAGAAAAAAAATCATACCTCGTTGCCACGCCCCTATACTGGCATTTTAAAGATAGTGTTGGTTACAGTAATACCTTTTTCCCTTTGTGGCGAAGGCGGATGCGCGTAAATTATAAATGGAACGGGTTTAAATATGTTCCGTACGATACATCTCATGCTACCGAAGTTACTCCGCTATTTTGGTCGTATCACGATAAAACTCAAAATTACAAAGTGTTGTTCCCACTATTGTGGAGTTTTAAAGACAGCGTTCGTAAGTCATTTACTTTTGCCCCGCTTTTTTCCGCCGGGCATTCACCAGTAAGTAAGAAATCGTATCTGGTGGCAACACCGTTATTCTGGCATTTTAAAGACCGCACTTCGCATACTAATTTATTTTTCCCTTTCTGGTACAATCATCAGCGAATTGAATATGCTATGAAAAACTCAAAAATGGCACTTGTTGACACCATAAGGGCTACTTATGTTTTCCCGTTTTATTGGTCTTATAGGGATATGGATGTGCTCAGGAATATCTTCTTCCCTATACTTTGGAGTAATAAAGATAAATTTCATAGTTCGTTTACATTGTTCCCTTTCTTTTCATCAGGCCGTTCAACCGATAATAAAAGCAGTCATTTAATTATTACTCCCTTGTTCTGGAGTTTGAAATCACATGGTATTATGCGCACAACATTATTCCCTCTTTTTAATACATATAAGGATACAACGGGGGAAAAAAAAATCAATGTGCTGTATGTGGCATATAGATATAGAAAAATAGCGGATAGTGTTTCGGTCAACTTTTTATGGCCTATAGTGGAATATACTCATGCAAAAGCTCTTAGATATTTCAGGATTACCCCTATAGTATGGTATAAAAAATCGCCTAAGGTCAATTACTTCACTGTGCAGCCCTTTTATTACCATGGAAAAGACACGGCTGGTGAAAGCACCCACATTTTATGGGAGCTATTTGTTCACAAAAGGCAGTTTAATAAAATGAAATCTACCCGTTTTTTATGGAGAACAGTTGTGGCTAATAGGTATGATAATGGAGACCATGAATTCAGAATATTACAGTTTGTATATGTAAATGCAAAGAAAGACAGTACCACTGAACATGGTATATTCCCTTTCTACCACAAAGTTGTACAGAAAAACGGGGATATGTCGTTCTCAACAATGATGGGTTTTTATCATCATATCAGGCGTCAGGTACCTGATACTAAGGAGTATTACGAGGAGGTCAAAGTACTGTGGTTCATAAGGTTACTATCGAACGCTAAGGCACTTAAAGCAAAAGGTATTGATATGAAGCAGAAGAAACTTATATAGCAAATGACCATTAAAAGTAGCTGTAGAATAAAGGTATTTTACCTGCTCCCTCAGTTCTTGTAGCGATTCTTTTCAGATGTTTATAGAAATTTCCTGGGGTTTGTTGATAATTTGTTTATAAATTGCGGCCTGAAACTAAACGCAGTAGTAATTTTTAAAACTCTATTTCACTGTTTAATGAACCTTGGTAAGATGATTATGCCTGTATTACAGGATGTTGAAGCGCGGTATGGCTCCGGAACCCAATATTGGCAGACCAAAACAAAATATATTGCCCTGATTTGCTTACAGTTAAAACCTTTTAGACACATTGCCTTAACAAATAGTTAGCTTAATGATAAGTATAGCGTAAGTTTACTCTCGCTTAACTGAAGTAGTTTCGCCCTCGGAAACTAAATCCCCCTTAATCAAATGAAAATAAACAAAACAGAAAACATGAAAGAAAACCTCGGCGCCGTAAATGAAAAATCGGCTGAAATGATAAAATCATTTATCGAAAGTAGCGCAAAACAGTTTGACATTACAATGAATGCTAGCAAAGCAATATTTGAAGCCATTACAAAGCAATATTCCTTTAAAGGAGCAGTAGGCGAAAAGACTGATGAAGCAAAGAATGGTATTCAGGAAACAATTGCTACTGCAAATAAATGGTTCTCAGAGTCTTCGAAGATTATGATGGACCTATACGAAAAACAATCAAAGCATTTATTGGATTCGTACAATAGTTACATGAACCTTGCGTATGAAGGCCTGAATAAAATAAATGAAAACGAACATGGTGGCGCTTTCCGCCCGCAGGTGGAGATGTTTATTAAAAACCTTGAAGATTCAGCTATGATTTCCAAGAAAATGTTCAGCACAGTAATTTCTTCGCTGAATAATGAAGATGACAAAGTATATGTAACTGAGGTACTTGATATGATGCTCAACACATATAATAAGCAGACCGAAGAACTGGTTAAGTTCAGTAAAAACCTGTTTGATACAGCACAGATTGAAAAATCTATAAGCCTGAACAAGGAAATTTCGGAAAAGCTGCAAAAGGACATGGAAAGGAATTTTGAGGCATCAAAAAAACTCATCAGCGCTATTGCCGATACATATAAAGAAACCGATTTATCTGCTAAGGCAGGTAGTAAAATGCTCGATGAAATTTTTGCCGAAATTGACGTGGTAACCAAAAACAATATAAAATTCTGGAACAACTGGTTCGAGCAGGTACGCAACAGCAAAGCATCGGAAAAATCGGAAAAAACTGTCTCTTCTTCAGTAAACGGTCACACATCTTAATCCCCCCTATATAACTTTTCAAATTTTAAAACACAATCATGAAAAACACAACAATCAACAAACAAGCTGAAGCGCTGAAAAAAAGCATAGACAGCGTTTCTGAAAGCTCAAAGGAAAGCATTAAGTCTTTAATCGAGACTAATTCAAAACAATTCGATAAAGCGCTTGATGTAAACAAAAAAACATTCGACTCAATAAGCAAAATGCTTTATGAGAAAGAAATGGATCCTACCATTGTTAGCTCATTTAAAACTACTTTCGGTAAAGGCATCAAATTATCGGAAGATGTAATTGATTCAGTAATTGATTCGCATACCAAACGTATGGACCTCTCTATCGATTTTACAACCAGGTTCATGGAGGCTTTAAGGAGTGAAGACCTTAGTACCAAAGAAGGTATGGACAAACTTATGGAACTTGTAAAGGAAAACCTCGATAAGTCAACCGAACTTTCTATGAATAATATGGAAAAGATTGTAAATGTTTATAACGAGCACCTCAATCTTGCCCTGAATTTCAATAAGAAGTTTGCTGATAATATCAATTCACAGGTAGTATCAATGTTTAAACTTCAGAAGAAGAATATTGATACATTTTTCTCACTCGACATGGTATCGGAGTGGTGGAAAAATGCAAGCGAAGAAAAAACAAAAGCATAGTTTTAGTGTGTCAAAGCTAAATCCCTGTAACCTGTCCCCTTACCGGTTGCAGGGATGGCTTTTTTAATGAACCGGACAAATTGTATAACCCGTCGGTATTTTAAATACGGACGAAATTTTATTTATAATGGACAAGGATAATAAAGAAATTCAGGCTGATTTCAGCAAATTGTACGAGACCTACTCCACCGCCGGAATAGAGATATTTAATAAGGTCATGAAGGAGTCTCCTGATTTTATTAATGATAGCATAGAAACTTCACAGGACTATTCGAGGTTTTTTTCAGAAGTTTCTTCTGATAAGGAAGGTATTGCTAAAATGCAGGCCTATTATATCGATTTTATAAAAAAACAGCAGGACCTTTTTAAAAACCTGGCCGAGCACCAGGTAGGGAAGAAACCCGATGCCGTTATAAACCCTGCACCTGAAGATAAACGCTTCAAAGCCGAAGAATGGAATACACTTCCTTACTTTGATTTTGTAAAGCAAAACTACCTGCTTATATCTGAGCTGCTTACCAATATTGTAAGCTCAACTGACGTTGATGACAAGCTTAAAAGGAAAATTGCCTTTTACACCAAACAATATATTGATGCTGTATCGCCTGCCAATTTTTTTGCTACCAATCCTGAAGCAATGAAGCTGGCCTATGAAACAAAGGGGCAAAGCCTTATAGATGGCTTTAATAACATGATGACCGATTTAAAGGATGGGCGCATTAACCAGACTGATACTTCAGCTTTTGAATTGGGTAAAAACCTGGCCACTACACCGGGCAATGTTATTTTTGAAAATGAACTTATTCAGCTAATACAATATACACCCACCACTAAAAAGATTTATGAAACACCTGTGCTTGTTATTCCTCCGTGGATTAATAAATACTATATACTCGACCTGAAACCTGAGAACTCATTTGTGAAATTTGTTGTTGACAGTGGATTTACCACCTTTCTGATTTCATGGAAGAACCCTACAGCCGAAATGAGGAATGTAGCCTTTGAAGACTATGTTGAGTCAGGAGTACTTAAGGCTACAGAGGTTATGCAGTCTATTACAGGCGCAAAAAAGATAAATACTGTTGGTTACTGCCTGGGTGGAACTTTGCAGGGTATTACACTGGCTATTTCACATTCAAGAAAAAAAGTGCCTTTCGAATCGGCTACCTTCCTGGCTTCTATGATTGATTTTTCTGACCTGGGCCCTATGGGCGATTTAATTGACGAGGCCCTTGTAAGGAAAATAGAAGAAGGGGAATTGAAAGAAAACGGTATGATGCGTGGAAAGGTAATGGGTAACGCCTTTAACGTAATTCGTTCAAATGATCTGATATGGAATTATGTTACTAATAATTACCTGAAAGGTAAAAAACTTACACCATTCGATGTGCTGTATTGGAATGGAGATAATACTAACCTGCCCGCTGCTATGTATGGTTACTACCTGCGCTATATGCTATACGAGAATAAATTGAGCAGGAAAAATGCTTTGCGTATTTGCGATACTCCTATTGATATCGGAAAAATTGAAATACCCACATTTATTGTAGGTACGACTGAAGATCATATATCACCTGCTGTTACTACCTTTACTACAACCGAACTTGTAAGCGGCCCGGTTGAATTTGTACTGGGTGGTTCGGGCCACGTTATGGGAATAGTAAATCACCCTGCTAAAAAGAAATATGGTTATTTTGCAGGCGGAGAATTGCATAAAGGATTTGCAGAGTGGAAAAAAACTGCAGCCCAGCATGAAGGAAGCTGGTGGGATCCGTGGACAAAATGGTTAAAGGGAATGTCGGGTAAACAAATAGACGCCCCTAAGACAGCGGGTAATACAAAATATAAAGTTATTGAACCTGCACCGGGACGATACGTAAAAGAGAAATGCTAACTAAATAAAATTATAAACTACAGAGATAATTAATGTATGAGGGTAAAAAATAATAAGGTCGCTTTGGTTACAGGTGGCACAGGCGGGTTAGGAACTGCAATATGCGAACGCCTTTACAAAGATGGATATTCAGTTGTGGCAAATTACAAAGACTTTACGAAAGCCATAAAATGGCGCGAAGAAGCAAAGAAATGGAGGGAGAGTGAACTGAAAATGGGTATGGATATTAATATAGTGGAAGGCGATGTGGCGAGTTTTAAATCGTCGCAGGATATGATGAAAGAGATTACTGATGAAATAGGTCCGGTTGATGTACTGGTTAACAATGCCGGTATTACCCGCGACGCTCCTTTACATAAAATGACACCCGACCAATGGTTCGAGGTGATGGATACAAACCTTAACAGCGTATTTATATGCTCTCGCCTTGTAATTGAGGGCATGCTTGCAAAAGGATGGGGAAGGATTATAAATATTTCTTCTGTTAACGGACAGAAAGGTGCTTACGGACAGACTAATTATTCCGCAGCCAAATCGGCCATGTATGGTTTTTCTAAATCGCTGGCGCTTGAAGTGGCCAAGAAGGGAATTACAGTAAATTGTATCTCTCCCGGTTATATAGGCACTTCAATGGTTATGGCTATTCGTGAAGATATACGTGAAAAGATTGTAGCCCAGGTTCCTGCGGGGCGTTTCGGTAAGCCTGAAGAAATCGCTGATATGGTTTCTTACCTGGCTTCTGATGATGCAAGCTATATCACCGGTGCCAATATGGCAATAAACGGTGGCCTGCACATGTATTAGTGAGCGGTGATTACCTTCGGTTTTCTCTCCTAACCTAAGTTGCAAACAAAGAAGCTACGCTTCTTTGTTTTGTTACGTCCCTGCTCATAAAAATAAATTTTCACTCCACTTTCTTCACAAAACCTTATTGCACACCTTTTACCGTGGAGCCGGAGGGATTCGAACCCTCGTCCAAACAAGGAAACAACAAGCTTTCTACATGCGTAGCCTTATTTAATTGTGGGGAAGTAACCGCTAAAAGGCAGAGCTATTACAACCTTAGTTCCTTTGTTTTCGACCGGGTGGCGGAACGATACCCAGGCTATCCTGCCATTTTCGATGCTTCTGTCGGGACGCCGGCTGGAAGGGCTTCCCGGGAAACATAGCTAGTTAAATCCTTCTGGATTAAGCAGCTAAGGCGTAATTTGTTTCGCCGTCTGTAATGTGAGAACTGAGATTATCGAGCTACATTCACGACGCTCGGCATGCTTACCTGCTCTTTCTACCTGCTGTCAAAACCTGTCGGCCCCAATCATTTAGCATTTCTGCTACAAATATACTAAAAACCAAGGGGTGGCAGAAGTTATAAGTTTATAAAAACGGACAGGAGCCTTACGGGGCTCCTGCCATCTATAATGTGCCTGCATAAGTGGGTCGTGTTTTAAAGTACGTGTGCACGAAGCATCCACGCCATCTTTTCGTGTTGCTCCATTATGCCGGTAATGAAATCGGCTGTGCCCGCATCTTTGTAAGTATCAGTTACTTTATTAAGTTCCTGGCGGATGCTGCAAATAATAGCTTCATGGTCGCTAAGCAGGGTCTGAATAATCTTCCTTGAATCGGAGAATCTATGAGAATCTTCACTGAGGTGAGTAACAGCTAAAAAATCTTTAAGGCTACCCAGTGAAAAGTGGCCCAATTTGCGCACGCGCTCGGCTACTTCATCAATCATTTCATCCAGTTCTTCATACTGGAGCTCAAAGAATTTGTGAAGGTCATAAAAATGCGGACCTTCAACGTTCCAATGGGCATTACGGGTTTTGGTGCAGAGTACAAACTCATCTGCAAGCAGAGTATTTAAAATATCTGCTACCTTTTCAAGGTTGTTGGCTTTAATGTCAATGTTTGCTTTCATGTTATTTATGGGTTTTTCTATTGGCAAAGGTATATAAGGTAAATATAAGCAATATGACGAATATCAGCTTTGAAGCTGAACATTATCATAAACAGCACGTTTTACCTAACCTAGTTTTGGAGCATAGAATATTGTATATATTTGCAGACCGAACGGTCGGTTTTAAAATAAATTAATATGGCTAAAAGGGCATCGGGTACAAGAAGCACTATATTAAAGGTAGCACTACAGCTTTTCCTGAAAAAAGGGTATAAAGATGTATCGTACGAGGATTTGATAAAGGAAACCGGCTTATCCAAGGGTGCGCTTTATCATCATTTCAGGTCGAAGGAAGACCTGCTGATTTCCACATTTGAGTTTCTCCTTGAGGCCAGCAGACAGCAAATGACAGAAGTACCCTTTAAGAAAGCAAAAGATAGAGAATCTTTTAAGGAATTAATTGTTGGTTCCAAAAAGGAACAAATAAAGGGCATTAAGAAGCTTTTGGGGACCAAAACTATAAAGTTTAATAAACTTTTGTTCTTTTTTGAGGCCATAAATGAAAATGAGAGATTGAAGGCCAGTATAATGGAGTTAATGAAAGAGGAAATGCAATTCCTTGAAAAGTGCTTTCTGAATATGAAAAAGCATGATACGCTTCCAAAAGGTAAGGACCCTTTAATAATGGCGGAAAGCTTATACTGGATGCTCCAGGGGACAGAAATGCTTATGTTCTTCCTGAAGAATAATGACAGCGAAAAGGATTTTATCAAGATATATAATAAAACCATTGATAATTTCTTTAAAATAATTTAAAATGAAAAGAGTATTTCTGTTTTTACTGGTTGGAATTATAGCAATGGCATTTGCAGCCGATGATCAGGCTAAAGATATTGTTACAAAAGCAGAGAACAATATAAAAGGGCATACCTCTCAAACAGATATGACCATTGAGATTATACGCCCTACCTGGAAACGTTCGTTGAGCTTAAAAGGATGGTCGAAGGGTGAAGATTATTCCATGAGTGTAGTAACGGCCCCCGCAAAAGACGCAGGAACGGTTTTCCTGAAACGGTTAAAAGAAATATGGAACTGGGTGCCAAGTATTGAGCGTGTGGTAAAGCTACCTCCTTCTATGATGGCCCAAAGCTGGATGGGAACGGATTTTACCAATGATGATTTGGTAAAGGCATCTTCACGCATTGATGATTATACCCACAAAATTCTTGGCGATACTGTGATTGAAGGCCGCAAGTGCTGGAAAATTGAAATGATACCATTACCGCAGGCTGCGGTGGTATGGGGCAAGCTAATTATGTTCATTGACCAGAAAGATTACCTTGAATTAAGGCTTGAGTTTTACGATGAAGATTTTAAGTTGGTGAATATTCTGCAATGCTCTGATGTGAAGATAATGGGTGGAAGAACCATTCCGGCAAAAATGGAAATGATACCTGCGGGCAAAAAAGGGCAGGAGACAGTTATTATATATAACAGCGCCATTTTCGATAAGCCTATAGAGGATAGTTTCTTTACAACCGATAACATGAAAAAAGTAAGGTAATGTATTTTAAGCTTGCATGGAGAAATATGTGGCGCAGCAGGCGCAGGACGATTATCACAATCTCGTCTATTTTCTTTGCCATGATATTTGCCATACTCATGCGTGTTATTATTATCGGAATGTTCGATAAAATGATCAGCGATACTGTCAGCATGTCATGCGGGTACTTGCAGATTCATCACAATGGATACTGGGAAAATAAATCGGTTGACAGCACATTTGAGGAAACGCCACGCGTTACATTTATTCTTGATAAGGAGAAGGAAATTACGGCATGGACACCACGTTTAGAAACATTTGCGTTAGCATCGTCGGGTGAACGGACCAAAGGCATGCTGGTTATAGGTATTGATCCGAAGAAGGAAAATGCAATATCAAAACTCTCGCAAAAATTAGTTGCCGGAAAATACCTGCAGGATAGTGATAAGTACATATTGCTTGCCCAGGGTTTGGCTGAGTACCTGAAACTAAAGGTGAATGATACGGTTATTTTGCTGGGACAAGGGTACCAGGGTAGTATGGCAGCGGCAAAGTACCCCATTAAAGGAATAGTAAAGCTTGGAATTCCAGAGATGAATAAGGGGATGGCGTGGTTACCCATGGCATGTGCAAGAGATTTCCTGAGCACCGGGGCAAGGTATACTTCCATATCTATAATGGTGAATAACAGGAATAATCTTGCAGCGTTGAAACAAAACATAAAAAGACAAATTGGGGGTAATGAATACGAGGTGATGACCTGGCAGGAAATGGTTCCTGAACTTGACCAATTATTTCAGGCAAAGCTGGGCCAGAATGAAATTATGTCCGGGGTACTATATCTGGTCATTGCGTTTGGAATTTTTGGAACGATATTAATGATGCTTAACGAGCGTATGCATGAATTTGGTATTCTTATTGCAGTGGGAATGAGAAAAGGTATTCTGGCCAGGGTAGTAGTTATGGAAATGATATTAATGTCGATAGTAGGGACTATATTGGGCATGGGCGGAGCTTTCCCTATTGTACTGTATTTTAGGGTACACCCTATTCATATGAGCGGGGTTTGGGGTAAAGAAATGGAGCAATTCAATTTCGAACCCATCCTGCAGCCGTCTATGGACTTTTCAAATTTTATTATTCAGGGATATGCAGTATTGTCAATTGCAGTTCTGTTATCGACTTATGCCATTTATAAAATATATCGAATAAAAGCTATAGCAGCTATAAACAGCTAATTAATTTCAGATTTAGAATTTAAGGAATATGATTTATAGCTCTTAAATAAACTAACAAATATCATAACCATGAACACAGTAAATCTTAAATCCGAAATCTCAAATCTTAAATAATCACATGCTTTTTAAAGTGGCCTGGAGAAATATTTGGAGAAACAAGACACGCAGTATCGTTGTAATTGCATCGGTGGCTGTTGGTTTATTTGCCGGCATGTTTATGATGGCATTTTTTATGGGGCTGGTGAAGCAGGAAATAAGCAGCGCCGTTGAAACACAACTGTCGCATATTCAGATTCATAATCCTGCTTTTGCCGATGATAAGGAAGTAAGCGACACCATAGCGAATGCAGCAGCCATTATAGAAAAACTCAAGAATGATTCAACCGTAAAAGGAGTATCGGGCAGGGTGGTAGCTGCCGGAATGATATCTTCTTCATCGGCCGCAATGGGTGTGGAAATACATGGTATTAACGCGGCTGACGAAAAAAAAGTAAGCAGTATATCGGGAGAAATGAAAGAAGGCATTTATTTTTCAGGAAAAAAGAATGAAATAGTGATAGGGCAAAAACTTGCTGAAAAACTTGGAGTGAAACTACACAGTAAAATAGTGCTTACGTTTCAGTCTGTTACCGGTGATTTAACTGCAGGCTCTTACCGTATTGCGGGGATTTTCCGCTCGCGTAATTCAGCTTTCGATGAAATGACGGTATTCACGAATGATAATGAACTGGGGCAACTTCTGGGCACCAGAAGCGGCATACATGAAATTGCAGTTATTTTAAAAGACGATAAAAATGTTAATAACGCAGCGACCGAATTAAAAAAACAAAACCCGGCATTGCTTGTTCAAACATGGACGGAGCTTTCTCCTGAAATGGCACTTATTACAGGTATTTTCGACCAGATAATGTATATAATTATCGGCATTATTCTTCTCGCCCTTATGTTCAGTATTATAAATACTATGCTTATGGCTGTACTGGAACGCCAACGTGAATTTGGTATGCTAATGGCCATAGGTATGAACAAACCAAGGGTGTTTTTTATGGTTGTTCTTGAATCGGTTATGCTTACGTGCGCCGGTATACCGGTAGGGATATTACTTACCATTGGTGTGGTAGAATATCTGGCTAAACATGGTATTGACATGTCAGCATTTTCTAAGGCATTGTCACAATTCGGATTCAGTAATATTGTGTACCCCGAACTGCAAACTTCAATGTTCCTTCCTATTAGTTTAATGACCGGACTAGCCGCTATTTTATCGGCCATTTATCCAGCCGTAAAAGCATTACAATTTAAACCTGCAGTTGCAATACATAAAATATAATTTATCATGAGCTACGTTATTGAAGCACATAACCTGACAAAAATTTACAACCCTAAAACCATACCGGTGTATGCCGTAAATGGTGTTGACCTGCAGGTAGAGGAGGGAGAATTTACCGCATTGGTTGGCCCGTCGGGTTCGGGTAAAACTACTTTACTCAATCTTATAGGTGGATTGGATTACCCCACAACGGGAGATGTGAAAATAGCAGGAGTTGACATTACAAAAATGAGCGAGAACAAGTTGATTGATTTCCGTCTGCAGAATATAGGTTTCGTTTTCCAGGCTTACAACCTGATACCCGTTCTAACGGCCAGTGAAAATGTGGAGTTTGTAATGCTTATGCAAAAGAAACCTAAGCGTGAAAGAGAACAACATGCAATAGAACTGTTGAAAGAAGTTGGACTTTCCGACAGATTAAACAATCGCCCTACTGAATTATCGGGTGGGCAACAACAGCGCGTAGCAGTTGCAAGGGCACTGGCATCAAAACCACGATTTATTCTTGCTGATGAACCTACTGCTAACCTTGATTCAAAATCGACGGAGAATTTGCTGGATATTATGGCAAAGCTTAATAAGGAAGATAAAATGACATTTATTTTTTCTACGCACGACCAACGTGTAATTGATAAGGCTAGGCGTGTAGTTACGCTGGTAGATGGTAAAATAGTTTCAGATGAGAAGCAAACTCAAAGTTCATAAAGGTGAAAGTTCGTAAAGTTTATAAAGTTTGTAAAGTTGTCAAGGTTTTGACTTTTTGCTTTATGAATTCTCTGCTTTTAACTCGCGTAGCCGCTCAAACCGATAGCACAAAGCACCTGCCAAAATTTACTGTTAAAGGTTACATAAAATATCTCGACGAAGTTAGTTTTGTGGGTAGTGCCACTGATCTTCTTACGAACGAATTAATTCACAATCGTCTTAATTTCCGGTACGAGTTCAGCCAGCATTTTAACCTGAGGCTGGAAGTACGCAACAGGCTTTATTATGGTGAACTGGTGCAGAGTTATCCAAACTATACTTCGTATGTAACCGCTTCATATGGAACATTCGATTTGTCGAAGAACTGGGTTAACCAGGGTGCGGTACTGGCTAACAGTACTATTGACCGTGCATGCGCCGAATATACAGCAGGCAAGTGGGATATAACCATAGGCAGGCAACGTATTAATTGGGGAATAAGCACGATATGGACACCCAACGATATATTCAACACTTTTAACTATTTCGATTTTGATTATGAAGAGCGGCCCGGAAGCGATGCGGCAAGGGTGCAATATGCGCTTACATCTTCTTCTTCGCTTGAATTGGCTGTGAGCCCGGGTAAAACAACTAACCAGAATATTGAAGCATTAATGTACCGCTTTAATAAGTGGAATTATGACTTCCAGGTTTTCTCCGGAGTTTATCAGCAGGATTTTACGGCTGGGGTAGGGTGGGCAGGTAATATTAAATCGGCGGGATTTAAAGGAGAGGTTTCATACTTTACGCCTTACCAGCATTTTTCCGATAGTGGTGCAATTGCTGCATCATTGTCTTTCGATTATGGATTTAAAAATGGAATATACCTGCTTATATCGGGATTATATAATAACCTGGGCAGCGACAGCATACCCAATATTGCACAGCTAACTACTGAAACACTTTCGGCAAAAAATATGTTCCCATTCAAATACACTGCTTTTGTAGAAATATCGTACCCCTTCACACCCATTTTTAAAGCTTCACTTGGTACAATGTTTTCACCAGCTGGTAATTCCTTTATAGTGTTACCCACATTAACTTATTCTATATCCGATAACTGGGTGCTCGATTTAATTGGCCAATCGTTTTTTGCACAAAGTGGTGGAATATATAGGCCACTTGGTAATGGTATTTACCTTCGGCTTAAATGGGGATTTTAATGTCTATTCCCCTTCTTTAAACCAACTGGAATACAAGAGGTAATTATCGGCTATGCGGTGAACCTCTCCCTTAAGTAGCTCAGGATTAATGCTTTTCACTTTTTTGGCCGGTACCCCGGCATAAACACTCCCTTCTTCTACTATAGTGCCTTCTAATACAACCGCTCCTGCTGCTATCAGGCTGTTGCTGTTTATAATGGCATTATCCATTACAATGGCGCCCATGCCTATTAATACATTGTCGTGTACTGTGCACCCATGCACTATTGCATTATGGCCTATAGATACATTATTACCTATGGTAGTGCCTGTTTTCTGGTAGGTACAGTGTATAATGGCCCCATCCTGTATATTTACCTTATTGCCTATTTTAATGAAGTTAACGTCGCCCCGAACCACAGCATTGAACCATACGCTGCAATCGTCGCCCATAACTACATCGCCTACCAGGGTAGCGTTTTCAGCCAGGTAGCAGTTATCGCCAACTTTGGGATGCATACCCTTTACAGCCTTAATAAGAGCCATATTTGTAATATTTTACCCAAAAATACGATATTAGCCGTATACTGATTTAAAAATTATACTACCTTTGCAGCCCTTAAATAAAAAGCATAATAATAAATCAACAGGAATCATGTACGCAATTGTTGAAATAGACGGCCACCAGCATAAGGTGACAAAAGCACAAAAGATATACGTTAACCGCCTTAGCGCTGACGAAGGTACCAATGTCGAATTCGATAAGGTATTGTTAGTAGATAACGAGGGCGATGTAATTGTTGGACTGCCTTTTGTAGATGGCACACGTGTAGCAGCCAAGGTTATGGCCCATTTAAAAGACGATAAAGTATTCATTTTCAAGCATAAAAGAAGGAAAGGATACCGTCGTTTCAATGGCCACAGGCAATATATGACCGAGCTTTTTATTCACGGTATACTTGGTAAAGGCGAAACGTTGAAAGAAGATTTGGCACCTGTAAGAGCACCTAAAAAAGTTGCCCCTGCAAAGGCTGAAGCTAATGTAGCTGAAACAGAAGCTCCAAAGAAAAAAGCTGCTGCTCCTAAAAAGAAAGCCGCTGCCCCTAAGAAAGAAGCCGCTGAGCCTAAAGCAACAAAGAAGCCTGCAGCCAAGAAAGCAGCTCCTAAGAAAAAATCAAAAGAATAATTAACTAACCCAATAATACTTAAGCGTCATGGCACACAAGAAAGGCGTCGGTAGTTCGAAAAACGGTAGAGAGTCGCACAGTAAGCGCCTCGGTGTTAAAATATTTGGCGGTCAACCCGCAAAAGCCGGCAATGTAATCCTTCGTCAGAGGGGTACTGAATACCATCCGGGCAAAGGTGTAGGTATTGGTAAAGACCATACCATTTTCGCACTTGTTGACGGTAAAGTGGTATTTACAGTTAAGAGAGCGGACAGGCGCTACGTATCGGTAGAGCCATCTGCAGAAGCTGTTTCAGCTTAACTGTTAGCAGGAATAATATTAAATCCTGCCTGTGGCTTTTGCCCATAGGCAGGATTTTTCATTTATAGTTTAAATCAAGATTTTATATTTACCCAAATTTTTAAAATATGCTCGAGATAGCCTACATACGACAGAATTCGGAAGATGTTATTACACGCCTTGCGGTAAAGCATTTTGATGCTAAAGCAGTTATAGCCGAAATACTTTCTGTAGATGAAAATAAACGTGCCATTCAAACCAAGCTTGATGATGTTCTGTCACAGCTTAATAAAGCTTCTAAAGAAATAGGCGACCTATATAAAGCAGGAAAGAAGCAGGAAGCCGATGAGTTGAAGAATAAGACTACTGCATGGAAACAGGAGATAACTAGCCTTGAAGGAGATTTAAAAAAGGCAGACCAGGACTTGCAGGATAAAGCCGTATTGCTTCCTAACCTTCCTAATAAAAATGTACCTAAAGGCAAAACACCTGAAGATAATGAAGTGGTATTTAAACATGGCGATATACCACAGTTGCCTGAAAGCGCATTGCCTCACTGGGAGCTGACGAAGAAGTATGACCTTATTGATTTTGAACTGGGCGTTAAAATAGCCGGGGCGGGCTTTCCTGTTTACAAAGGAAAAGGAGCAAAGCTGCAACGTGCGCTTATCAATTATTTTTTAGATAAAGCGGCCGAAGCAGGGTATATGGAAATTGAACCACCTATATTGATTAATAAGGATTCCGGTTTTGGTACCGGGCAGCTACCCGATAAAGAAGGGCAGATGTATCATGTTACTCTTGATGATTTGTATATGATACCTACGGCAGAAGTGCCCATTACCAATATATACAGAGATGTTATAGTTGACGAGGAATCGTTGCCGATAAAAAACTGTGGGTACACTCCTTGTTTCAGGCGCGAGGCCGGTTCGTATGGGAAAGATGTGCGCGGACTTAACCGCCTGCATCAATTCGATAAGGTAGAGATTGTGCAAATACAACATCCTGACAAGTCGTATGCAACCTTGGAAGAAATGCGCGAATACGTTGCAGGTTTATTAAAAAGCCTTGAATTACCATTCCGTACCCTCAGGCTTTGCGGAGGCGATATGAGTTTTGCTTCGGCCCTTACCTACGATATGGAAGTATATTCGGGTGCACAGAAACGCTGGCTTGAGGTAAGTTCGGTTTCTAACTTTGAAACCTTTCAGAGCAACCGTATGAAATTGCGTTTTAAAGGCGGGAAAGATAAGCCCCGTTTGGCACACACGCTTAACGGAAGCGCGCTTGCTTTGCCCAGAATTGTTGCCGCTATCCTGGAAAATAATCAGACTGAAAAGGGTATACGAATGCCAAAGGCTATAGTTCCTTATACAGGGTTTGAAATGATAAGCTAGCACGAATAATAAGATTAACTTGGTTTTATCGTAGATAAAACTATTTTTGTGCTACTCAATTAATCTCAATTGAAAAAAATACTTTCCACTGCAGTAGCTTTTTGTTGCCTATTGATTATTTTTTCAGGGTGCAAGGACAGCATATTCCATCATCGCCTTAAAGAAGGTTCTATACAATACAAGATAGCTGTGCTGGATACCGTAAACCCGATGGCTAAAATGGCCCCGGATGAAATGACCATTAAGTTTAAAGATAACAGATCGCGCGCTGAACTACTGGCAGGTATGGGTATGTTTCAAATATCATTTATTAATGATGAACCCGGTAAAAAAATAATGCAACTGGTTCGCGAAGCCAGCAAGAAAATGGCTTGTGTAATGGATACCTTAGCCGTTAATAAAGATCTGGAGCACGATGTGCAGTTTAAAATAACCGAGACCAGCGACACCCTTACTATTGCCGGATATAAATGTCACAAAGCGCTGGCAAAATCGGTTGATGGTAAGGCACCCGATTGCGAACTCTTTTACACAGACGATATAAAACTCGATAATCCGAATTGGGCAACGCCTTTTAAAGCTGTAAAAGGTGTACTGTTAAAATACCGCCTTAATAAATATGGGGTGTATATGGAATTTACCGCTGAAAAAGTGGCATCTGAAAAAGTTGACGACGAAATGTTCAGGATGCCTGCCGATTATAAAATTGTTCCCAAGCAGCAAATTGACGAGCTGTTCTAAGAAAAATTTGGCTTTATCGCAGATAAAATTACTTTTGTACTGCTTAAATCATAATTACTTGAAGAAATTACTTACTGCAGGGGTAACTTTTTGTATCATTTTACTTGTCTTTTCCGGGTGTAAGGATAGCATATTTCACAGCCGCGTTAAAGAGGGTTCTATAGAGTATAAAATTGTTGTACTCGATTCGTCTAATTCAATGGCTAAAATGGCTCCTGATAAAATGACGGTTAAATTCAAAGATAATAAGTCGTATGCGGAACTTATAGCCGGTATGGGCCTTTTTGAAACATCATTTATTAATGATGAACCCGGGAAGAAAATTACGCAAATGGTTCGGCTTCTGAATAAGAAAATGGCATATGTTGCCGATACTGCAGCTATTACTAAGGAACTGCAGCATGATGTGAAGTTTAATATTACTGAAACCACTGAAACAAAAATGATAGCAGGGTATAAATGCAAAAAAGCTATTGCAAAATCGGTTGACGGCAAAGCACCCGATGTAGACTTATATTATACCGATGATATAAGGCTGGAAGACCCTAACTGGGCAACTCCGTTTAAAACAATAAGTGGAGTATTGATGCAGTACAGGATAAGCAAGTATGGTTTCTATATGGAATTTACCGCCCAGAAAGTTACAGATGAAAAAGTTGATGATGCACTTTTTACGCTGCCTGCCGACTACAAAATTATTTCCAAGCAGCAGATAGATGACCTGTATAAAGGATTTCAGTAGGAGAATACCTTTATAATTCCTAACTTTGTAATTAAATAAAAAATCATTTTATGAAAAAATTTGTTCGTATAGCATGTATTGGCTTAGCAGGCATTGCGCTTTTTGCATTCTCAGCGGCCGATGACAGTTCATTTGAGGGTGTTATAACATATAGCATGAGTTTTGGTTCAGGTAGTTCTTCACCCCAGGCAGCGGCCATGATGCAGGGAAGCAATACAAAAATTTATATTAAAGGCGATAAAACACGAATAGAGGTAAATACCGGCATGTATAAGCAGGTGGTTATCGGCGACAGGAAAACCAAAGAAGAAATTACCCTAGTGGAAATGATGGGGAATAAATATGAAATTAAATCGAATGCTGATACAAAGAAGGATGACGCTAACTTAGACATTAAATATATTGACAGTACAAAAACAATAGCCGGTTATACATGTAAAGCGGCGGTTGTTACTACAAAAAACCCTAAGACAGGGGAAACTTATAATACAACCGTTTTCTATACCGATCAGTTACCTTATTCTACCGATATGGGAAGATTTAAAGGGTTGAAAGGTTTCCCTTTACAATATGGTGTAAAGCAGCAAGGTATGGATATTAGTATTGCAGCCCAAAGTGTTGAAAAGAAGCCACTTTCTGATACCCTTTTTGTTGTTCCGGCCAAAGGCTATAAACTGGAAAACTCCCGCGAAGATATGATGAAGGATATTCAGAAGGATATGAGTGGTGGCGGCGGTCAATAGCATTTAAATACTGGCTTTAAAGAGAAAAACGGTTTTTTAACCGTTTTTTTCGTTTTAGCTTGGATTTGAAAAACTTATTTATTATATTTGTAGAAGGAATTTAACAGTAAATTAAGCTTGGCTTAGTATTATTGATTAAAGGCAATGGTAAAAATATAGTTGTAAAATATTAACATGAAGAAATCTACTCGTATTTTTATAAATCTGGTTTCAGGCTTGTTCATGGTTTTGATTTGCTTGCCTGCCCTCGGACAAAACAACGTCGGTATAGGAACCAATGTTCCCGATCCTTCCTCAATAGTTGAAATGAAATCTACTACGCAGGGTATGCTAATACCGCGTATGACTGAATTGCAGATGTTGGCTATTGTGGCGCCTGCACCCAGTCTTATAATTTATAATACCGATACAAATTGTTACTTCTTTTATAATCCTGCTACAACCTTATGGCAATCGTTATGCCGTGCTGCTGCTGTTGGCCCTACCGGCCCTACAGGAGCTAACGGAGTTGGTTCTGCCGGCCCGACAGGCCCTACCGGCCCTGCTGATACTACTGCCGGCCCTCCTGGTCCTACAGGCGCTGCTGGCGCACCCGGTGCTACCGGCCCTGCGGGTACTGCAGGTGTAACCGGCCCCACCGGCCCTATGGATACTGTTGCAGGCCCTGTTGGTGCTACCGGCCCTACAGGTGCGCAAGGCGCTACCGGTGTAGGTGTTGGTATTCCCGGCCCAACTGGTCCTACTGGAGCAACCGGTGTTGCAGGAACAAATGGTACTAACGGTACAAATGGAACCAACGGTACAAATGGGGTAACCGGCCCAACTGGTCCTACAGGTGTGGCTGGTACGAACGGAACAAACGGTACAAATGGAACCAACGGTACCAATGGTGTAACCGGCCCTACCGGTGCAAATGGTACTAATGGTACGAACGGAACGAATGGTACAAACGGAACGAATGGCGTAACTGGCCCAACCGGCCCGGGTACTATATGCGGTGCAGCTACAACCGATTATGTTACAAAGTTTACTGCACCTACAACCATGTGTAATTCAATTATGTATGATAATGGAACGGCGGTTGGTATTGGTACTACAACACCTTCTACTTCTAAAGTAGGTGGTACTTCTACAGTAGGATTCAATGTATATAACGCTACTGCTGCTGGAGGCGACCAGGAAGAATTTACAAACTTCGGTGGCAATGGGGTTGCCGTTGAAATTAATAACACCCTTACCACATGCGCGTATAATACAATGGAAGGTATTACACCTTATACGGGGAATACAAATATTCCATCTGGTATTTGGGGACTTGCAAGTAGTGGTTCAGGAACACAAACTGCTGTTGGTGCAACAGGTTATAATAATGGTAAAGCAGGTTACGGTGTTTATGGAGTGCTGGTAACTGCCGGGGCAGGATACGGTGGATTGTTTCTTAACGGCTTGGGTTATACAGGCGCTTTAACAGCTGTATCAGATGAACGGACAAAAAAAGATGTCCGTGCTATTCCCAACGCATTGGCAATTATCAATAGGTTAAATGGGGTGAACTATGAATATGATACGCAGAAGTACCCTTATCTCGGATTGGAAAACACTATGCAGTATGGTTTTATTGCACAGGATATTCAGAAAGTGCTTCCCGAATTGGTTCTTGAGAAGCAACTTGATACGTATGCATGTATACCTAGAAAATCAACTGAAGCAGTTCCGGCTCATTTTGAAACCTTCAAAACAGTAAACTACATAGGAGTTATTCCTATTCTGGTTGAAGCCATAAAAGAACAACAGAAAGAAATTGAAACCAAACAACCATCGCAGGATGTTGGTTCAGGACAACTTGTAAATGGCAAGGCACACATTGATATGGATAATTCATTCGCCCAATTGATTTCAGACCCGCAGAATGTTAAAGTATTTATTCAGCTTCAGGGCGACTGCAAAGGTGTATATGTTACTAATATTACATCAACAGGTTTCGATGTAGTTGAACTCAATGGCGGAACATCAGGTGTGAAATTTTTCTGGCAGGCAATTTCGGGTACTACAAATTAATATAATCAATCCTCCTTATAAACTATGAACAACATGACAAGATTAATTAGAAACGCAGCATTAGGCATCATTATGATAGCTGCTTTTTCTGTTAAATCAGAAGCACAGAACAACGTAGGTATTGGAACCAATGTTCCTGACCCTTCGTCTATTGTTGAAATGAAGTCTAATACCCAGGGTATGCTTATTCCACGAATGAATACCATAGGTATGAATGCTATCGCAGCTCCTGCTCCAAGCTTGATAATTTACAATACTGACTCGAACTGCTACTGTTTCTATAATGGAGGAACTTTGAAATGGCAATCGCTTTGCCAGCCTGCCGGCGCTGGTGCAGCTGGCCCTACTGGCCCAACAGGTAATGCGGGTGCTCCCGGTGCAACAGGCCCTGCGGGCTCTCCCGGCGCAACTGGTCCTGCCGGTGCTCCCGGTGCAACGGGCCCTGCCGGAACAGCAGGTGCTACGGGCGCAACAGGTGCTGCCAGTGTTGTTCCAGGCCCTACAGGCCCAACAGGTGCCGGTGTAGGTATACCGGGCCCAACAGGTCCTACAGGTGCAGCTAGTGTTGTTCCAGGTCCTACAGGCCCAACGGGTGCTGCAGGAACAAATGGTACGAATGGAACAAACGGAACAAATGGTACCAACGGAACAAATGGTACGAATGGTGCAACAGGCCCGACAGGCCCTACATGGACACTTTCAAGTGTAACATATAATAATACAGGTACAGTAACAGTTACCGGAACAGCCGGTGGCGGAACAGTAACCAGTGGCGATGCTGCATGGTTAACTACCGGTAATACTGGTATTGTTGCCGGTACTAATTTCATAGGCACGCTTAATGCTGCTGATTTTGTAATGAAAACCGCAGGTGCTGCCGCAACCAATGAACGTATGCGTATTACTTCTGCGGGTTTGGGTGTATATAATAATACAACCCCGATTGCAGGTGACGTATTTTCTGTTTATGGTACTGGTGTAGTAGGCGCAATAAATGGATTAGGTACTAGTTCAATAAATGGTTATAGCAATGGTGGCGATGGTATATTCGGTGAAGATGTGGGACTTGGTATAGGTGTAATAGGTTATGGTAGTGACAACGCTGCAACTTTCGGAAGTGGTGTTGGTGTACTTGGTGAAGCAATGGGTGAAACATTTGCAATAGATGGATACGCACCCAATAAAACAGAGGGCGTTGGTGTTTCCGGTTATGCTCCGGCTGTAGGAATGGGTATAGGTGTGTGGGGAACTGACTCAGATGGTTTTTCAGGCGTGGTTGGTAATGATTCCAAAGCCTATAATGGTGTATCTGTAACCCTTGGAGGCGCTAATGCCGGTGGCTCATTTACAGGTTTTGAGGCAGGTGTTGTTGGATATGCTTACCCTCTAACTACAGCGGTTAACTCAGAGGGTGGTTTTTTCTCAGATAGTATAAGTGCTGCAAAATATATACAAGTTAGTGTAGCCGCGTATAATGGTGGTACTAAATACAAGATATTAGGTAGTTCCTTAGGTGCTGTTTCTACTTCTGTAAAGGATTTAGATGACAAAGCAGTAATAATGTTCGCACCGGAAGCACCTGAAATGGTATTTGAAGACTACGGAGAAGGCCAGTTGGTAAATGGTGAGGCACAAATTTCACTCGACCCTGTTTATGCAAAGAACGTAGCCATTAATGATAAACACCCGTTACGTGTATTCATTCAATTAGAAGATGAATGTAATGGTGTGTATGTAACTGATAAAACTGCAAACGGGTTTACTGTAAAAGAACTGCATGGAGGTAATTCCAATGCCAAATTCTCATACCGCGTTGTGGCCAACGTAAAAGATGAAATAGAGAACGGAGAAGTTGTTTCTAAGAACCAGGATTTAAGGTTCCCGCTCTACCAGAGCCCTGGTGTAACAAAAATTATCAGACGCCCGCATGTTGACTATTCTAAGGCAATATTGGGTAGCAAGAAGAAACTGCAATAACGGTAAATAAAATAATAAAGTAAAAAGGGCCTGATTTTATCAGGCCTTTTTTGTTTTCTTATTCTTCTCCTCGAACTCTTTTCCTATTTCTTCCGGGGTTTTACCAAGCAATTTTATGGCTTGTCTTGCCTGGGTAGAAATACTATCGTTAGGGAACCTGTTTACCAGTTCCGAGTATTTTGCATGGGCCTTTGCTGTATCGTTCAGATTGTTGTCGTAAATAAAACCTTCAACCAGTAAACATTCAGGAATAAGCCTGCTGTTAGGGAATTTAGTGCAAACACTATTATAGAAGCCCAGCGCTTGTGTATACTGACCCATGCTTGAGGCAATACCACCGGCATTAAACAAAAATGCGGCCGATAGGGTATCGTTTGGAAAATGATTGGCGTAATTATTATAAGCCGTAATGGTAATGTTGCCATTAAAGGCATCGATAGTTTGTGTTGTTTTAAGTTTAGCCTCTGCCGCCCTTACAACCTGCAACAGCGCCTGCTTGCTGGTATCGGGTTGTGTACCCTGAACGCCTGTATTGTGCGCAGGCCGTTCGCTGTTACTGCAACCTGTTGAATAGATAAATGCAAATAACGATGCTGCATAAATTAAATACTTCCTCATGGTATTTATTTTTTTAATGGAAATTTCATACGGTAAGTTACCTCTACATCGCCTTTCGATATATCGGTAAGTTTTCTTTTCAATAACCTTTTGCGCAAAGGGTTTATTTTATCTACAAATAGTACTCCTTCAATATGGTCGTATTCATGCTGAATTATGCGGGCCTTTATTCCTTCATAGGTTTCCTCATGTTCCTTAAATTTTTCATCGAGGTAACGTATTTTCAGCACCGGCTTACGCTCTACATCTTCTCTAATAGTAGGTATGCTCAGGCATCCTTCATTAAATTTCCAGGGCTGGCCGTCTTCCTTAAATACCTGCGCATTTATAAATATTTTTTTAAACCCTTCCAGCTCTTTTTGCTTTTTTTCATCTTCCTGGTCCTCGGCATAAGGCGATGCATCTACAATAAACAGGCGTATTGACAGGCCAACCTGCGGCGCTGCTAATCCCACGCCTTTGGCATTATGCATGGTATCGAACATATTTTCTATCACCTTTTCCAGGTTAGGGTAATCAACCGGAATATCCTGTGCTTTCTTTTTCAGAACGGGGTCTCCGTATGCTATTATTGGTAAAATCATAGGTTGTGTCTCTCTATGGGTTCAAAAATAATAAGTTACATTGAAACAGAGGGCGGTAAGTTGCCTTCTTTCTTCATTTCCATAAAAGTCTGCAGTATAAGTGCAGCGCTTACCATGTCTATGGTGGCCTTGTTTTGCCTGTCTTTTTTCTTTAATCCGCCGTCAATCATACTCTGGAACGCCATGCGCGATGTAAGCCGCTCATCAACCCTGTAGACGGGCATCCCGGGTAATTTACTGCATAGTTGTTCAATAAATTTTCCTGTAGATTCAGCACTTTGTGCGGGGGTATTATCCATATGCTTAGGCTCGCCCACCACTATGCCTTCCACCTTTTCTTTGGCCATATAATTGGCCAGGAAGGTGAATATTTCCCTGGTCGGGACGGTAGTAAGCCCTGTGGCAATAATCTGCTGGGGGTCGGTAACCGCTATACCCGTGCGAACGCTTCCGTAATCAATAGCAAGAATCCTCATATATAATGCAAAGTTACGAATTAAAGAGCCTTAGGCTGTTTTACATATATTTGCTACTATAAAATTTATGTATGTCGGAAGAAATTAAACTTATTGAGAGTGCATGGGTAAACCGTGAGTTAACCAAAGACGAAGCAGTGCGTAAAGCCATTAACGATACTGTTGAAAAACTGGACAAAGGATTGTTGCGTGTGGCCCAACCTGAAGGTGATGGCTGGAAGGTGAATGAATGGGTGAAGAAGGCTATTTTAATGTTTTTCCAGATACGCAACATGGAAACAATTAAAGCAGGAGACCTTGAATTTTACGATAAGATACCCTTAAAGAAAAATTTTAAAGAAATAGGGGTGCGCTCCGTTCCTCATGGGCTTGCGCGTTATGGTTCGTTTCTTGCACCGGGGGTTATAATGATGCCATCGTATGTTAATATTGGCGCATATGTAGATACAGGCACTATGATTGATACCTGGGCCACCGTGGGCTCATGCGCGCAAATCGGGAAGAATGTGCACCTTAGCGGAGGAGTGGGTATTGGCGGTGTACTAGAGCCACCACAGGCCGCCCCGGTAATTATTGAAGACAACTGTTTCGTGGGTTCGCGCTGCATAGTTGTTGAGGGCGTAAGGGTACAAAAAGAAGCAGTGCTTGGGGCTAATGTAGTACTTACACAATCGACTAAAATTATTGATGTAAGTGGTGATAAACCAATTGAATATAAAGGTATTGTGCCTCCCCGCTCAGTAGTTATACCCGGAAGCTATGAGAAGAAATTCCCTGCCGGGAATTATTCCGTTTCATGCGCGCTTATTATTGGCAAAAGAAAGGAAAGCACTGATACCAAAACATCGTTAAACGAAACGCTGAGGGAATTTAATGTTCCTGTTTAATAGGATTATCCGTGAGGGTAAATGAATAAAAAAGGCAATAAATACAGATTAAATCAACCTCCTGCAAAGGCAAAGGTTACCAATGTGTCAAAACCTTTGAAGGAAGATACAGGGGCTACCGTAAACCTTAAGTGGGGGTTAATGATTGCCATAGCTGTAATTACCTTCTTATGCTACAATTATACCCTGAAAAACGAGTTCTCAAATTGGGATGACCAGCTTTATGTGCAGGATAACCCCTATGTAAAGGACCTTACCTGGCCGAACATGAAGATGATATTGCTCCACAATATCACCAATAACTATTACCACCCCATTACCATGCTCACCATAGCAATGAATTACCATTTTGCTAAAATGAGCCCGGAATTTTATTACTTCACCAATGTATTTATGCATGTGCTGAATACAGGCCTTGTGTTTCTTCTGCTGTTTATGATTTTGGAAGCCATGGAACAAAAAGGATATCCCTACATAAAAGGTAAATACTGGTTGGCGGCAATAGGGGGGCTGTTATATGGTATTCACCCCATGCATGTGGAATCGGTATCGTGGCTGGCAGAAAGGAAAGATGTGATGTATGGTTTCTTTTATTTCCTTGGTTTAATGGCGTATATAAAATATACTAAGGAAGAGGACTTGAAGTGGCTGCTATATACAGCCGTTTTATTTGGCTGTTCACTTTTATCGAAACCATTGGCAGTTGTATTCCCGCTTTCCTTATTTGCTTTCGATATATTATTGAAAAGGAACAATGTAAAAAGGATATTGATTGAAAAAGCTCCTTTGCTTTTAATATCGCTTGCAGCCGGTATATGGGCAGTGCAGGCGCAGAAAGCGGCTGGTTCCTTGTCGGGTGTTAGCGCTATGAATTTATGGCAACGGACAATGTTCGCGGGATACGGATTCTCAATGTATATAGTTAAAGCATTTTTACCATTCAATCTTTGTAATTATTACCCTTATCCTGAAGATTTTAATAATGCGCTTCCGGGATACTTTTATATTTTGCCATTGGTAGCCATTGCTCTTGTTGCGGTGCCTGTCTATATCTCGTACCGTGCGGGCGAAAATTATTTTCGTGTAACCCTTTTCGGGCTGGGCTTTTTCGTTATTAACCTGATGTTCGTACTCCAGTTTATTTCATCGGGCCCGGCAATTATGGCCGACAGGTACACATATATAGCTTACTTCGGGCTGTTTATGCTGGTAATATATTATGGAAATCTTTTAGTTACAAAGTCACCTTCTTTTAAAATACCCTTGCAGGTGTTATCTGTCGGTTTCTTAGTAATGCTTTCTGTATTGTGTTATGGCCGGACCAAAGTATGGCATAATTCAAAAATATTGTGGGAAGATGCAATAAGGCAGTATCCGCACCGTATCTCTGATGCTTACAATAATCTTGGTTCCTATTACCAGAAGAATAACAATTTAGATTCGGCCCTGGTGGATTTTACTGAAGCCATCAGGCTCAGGCCCGATTTTCCCCAACCGCATATTAACCGGTCGGATATATACAGAGTAAAAGGCCAGTACAACCTGGCTATTACTGATTGTGATTCGGCTATTAATGAAGATAAAAGCTACGTAGAGGCATATATGAACAGGGGAATTGCTGAATGCTTTGTGGGGAAATTTGATAATGCGCTGAAAGACTTTTCCTTTGTAATTTCGCATCAGCCGAATAATTCAACTGTATATTGCAATAGGGGTAATTTATATGATATGAGAGGTAAAACAGATTCAGCATTTGATGATTACAATAAGGCCATAAGCCTTGATGATAGTTATGCTGACGCCTATTTCAGCCGTGGGCGGACCTATTTGAAAATGGGAAAAGACAAAGAAGCAATAAGTGATTTGAACAAAGCAATTGATTTGAAAACAACCTCCAATGGAGTATATCTTTTCCGTTCGCAGGCATATAAAGATTTAGGCGATTATAATGCTGCCTTAAAAGATGCTATAACTGCGGACCAGCTTGGAATGCAGGTGAACAAAGATTATATGAGTGAACTGCAACGACTTGCAAATAGTAAAAAATGAGTAAAAAGAGCCAGAAATACAGGTTACAGCAACCCAAGCCGCAAGCAAAGGGCCAGGTTAAACAAGATAAACCCAAGGCTAAAACTCAACGGTTTGTAAACGAAATTGAAGCCGAAACGGGTACTCCTCCTTGGCTTAAATGGGCTTTGGTTATTGGTGTTGCTGTTATAACTTTCTGGTGTTACCGCTATACACTGCAAAACCAGTTTACTAACTGGGACGATGGGCTGTATGTAGAAGCAAACCCCTATGTAAAGAACCTGACCAAGGAGAATATGAAGATGATACTGTTCCATAATATTACGAACAACTATTATCACCCTATTACAATGCTAACCATTGCATGGAACTATCACGTTGGTAAAATGGCGCCTTTTATATATTACTTCACCAATGTATCTGTTCATGTACTGAATACTATAGTAATGTTCTTTCTTGTACTTCTGCTTTTGGAAGCGATGATGGCGAGGGGGTACGAAAGAATAGAAGGCAAATATTGGCTGGCAGCAGCCGGCGCACTTTTTTACGGGGTGCACCCCATGCATGTTGAGTCTGTTTCATGGCTGGCAGAAAGGAAGGATGTAATGTATGCCCTCTTTTATTTTCTGGGGCTTATAGCGTATATAAAATATGCCAATGATAAGACGTTTAAGTGGGCCGTGTTGGTTATACTTTGTTACGGATGTTCCATGTTATCAAAGCCATTGGCGGTGGTGTTTCCGTTTTCGTTAATAGCATTTGATGTGCTGTTGAAAAGAGACAAGGAAAATCCGGAACTTAAAAAAGATATTATTGCGTTTGTAATACTACTGGCAAGTTCTTTTATTGTAATGATGCTGGTAGTAAAACTGAATTTGATACGGGTACTTTCAGTTGACGTGATTGTACTAGGCGCGTTGCTGGCGGCATGGATTTTCACCATACGGTATTACAGAACAAAAAGTATTTCTACTGCATTGCTCGAGAAATTTCCATTCTTTCTTTTATCACTGGCAGGTGGTATATGGGCATGGCAGGCGCAGAAAGCCAGCGGCGCTGTAGCTTCATTCGGGTCCATCAGTATTTTGCGAAGGGCTATTTACGCCAGTTACGGACTAACAATGTATGTGGTAAAAGCATTTATACCCAGTCACCTCTGTTCCTATTATCCATACCTGTTGCGCGACCCTGCCAAGGCCCCGATTCCTTACATATATTATATGCTTCCGTTAGTTGCAGTTGCCATAATTACTGTGCCGATAGGGCTAGTCTGGTTTTTTGCAAAAAAATATTTGCGGGTGGCGCTTTTTGGTATGGGATTTTTCTTTTTCAATGTAATGTTTGTATTGCAGTTTGTCTCCTCGGGCCCAGCAATTATGGCTGACAGGTATACCTACGTAGCATATTTCGGAATATTTTTTACTGTAGTTTATCTTGCAGGAGTGGTTATAGCTAGAAAGCCATCGGCAAAAGTGACTGTGGCCGGTATATTAGCGGTATACCTTGCTGTGTTTTCTTACCTGTGTTACGAGCGCACCTATGCGTGGCACGATACCCGCACATTGTGGCAAGATGTAATTGAAAAATATCCGGGCAGGGTACAGACCTCTTACAAAAACCTGGGTAATTACTATGCCGACCTTGGCCCCAAGGACCCCAGGAATTATGATAGCGCTTACACAAATTATGCCATAATGGTGAAAGACTCCCTGGCCGATGCTGGCACCTTCAGCAACCTGGCTAATATTTATGGAATAAGAAAGCAATGGGATAAATCGCTGGAGGCGTATGGCCAGGCGTTAAAGCTCGATAGTACAAGTATTGATGCCCACCTTGACAGGGCCATTACATTATCGATGATGAAAAGATACGATGAAGCCATGAAGGATTATAGTTTCGCTTATAGAGCAGATCCTAAATCGGAAAAAGTACTGGAGAATATGGCAAGTACGTATGAAAACACGGGTATGCACGATAAAGCCATAGTGTACTTTAATAAGCTTATAGATATAAATCCAGATGACCCGAGTTTTTATAACCAGCGCGGAGCTTCGGAATTTAATATGGGGAATTATAAAGCAGCCCTTGATGACTTTTTAAAGTCGAACACACTGGGGCCTAACAATGGGCAATGCCTGTATAATCTTGCTGTAACCTATGAACACCTGAAAGATTACCCCAATGCGCTTAAATATGTGCAACTGGCGCAGCAGGTAAAATTCAGTGTGTCGGCCGATTACATTAAGAACCTTCAACAGGAAGCCAACTCCAAAAAGTAAGGCATGAAAGAAGAGTTAAGGAAAAGCCTTCATGAACTGCGAAAAGGCGGGGTTATTCTATATCCAACCGATACAATATGGGGATTAGGATGCGATGCTACCAATGAAGAGGCGGTAAAGAAAATATTCAGTATAAAGCACAGGCCCGGCACTAAAAGCATGATAATACTTGTTGCTGAACCTATGCAGGTGAAGTTTTATGCCGATGCACCTGAAGTTGCTTTAGATTTAATGGAATATGCTGAACAGCCGCTTACACTTATTCTGCCAAAAGCAAAAGGAGTAGCTAAATCGCTTATTTCAGATGATGGCACAATTGGCATTAGAGTGGTGAAAGATGAATTTTGCAGGCAGATTATTCATGCCATGCACAAACCACTTGTATCTACTTCGGCTAATATAAGCGGGGAGCCTGCACCGGCCAATTTCTCTGAAATAAGTGAGGAGATTAAAAACAAAGTTGATTATGTGGTAAATTTGAGGCAGCATGAGACGCACAAAAGCGTTCCATCGCGGATTATGAAGATAGATATGGACGGCAGAATAGAAGTAATACGTTAATGGCTACGGAACAAAATACAAAACAGGTTTTTATGCCCGAGGCGCTTACGCACCCCGTTTTTAAGGTGGTGGCTGAAGTGGCCGATGAAATGGGTGTGAAGGCTTATGCAGTTGGTGGCTTTGTACGCGATTTTATTTTATACAGGCCATGCAAAGACATTGATATAGTGGTTGTCGGCAAGGGTATTGAGGTGGCATTAAACGTTGCAGCCAAACTGGGGGACAGGAAAGTAAATGTTTACAAAACCTTTGGTACTGCCCAGGTTGTTTACGAGGACTATGATATTGAATTTGTGGGCGCCAGGAAGGAATCATATAATCGCGAATCGCGGAAACCTGTTGTGGAAGATGGTACGCTGGAAGACGACCAGAAGCGCAGAGATTTTACGATTAATGCGCTCGCCATTAGTTTGAATAAAGAAAATTATGGCCTGCTGCTCGACCCTTTTGGAGGTATGCAGGATATAGAGGATAAGATTATCCGTACCCCTCTCGACCCTGATATCACCTATAGTGATGACCCTTTACGGATGATGAGAGCTATACGTTTTGCATCGCAATTAGATTTTCAGATTGAGGCTAAGTCATTTGAATCAATAATTCGTAATAAAGAAAGGATAGAAATAATTTCGAAAGAAAGAATAGCGGAGGAACTGAATAAGATAATCCTTTCTGATATCCCTTCTATTGGTTTTAGTTTGCTGTTCGACTGCGGATTACTGCATCTTATTTTTCCGGAAATGGTAAAACTACAGGGTGTCGAGACCATTAATGGTATGAGCCATAAAGATAATTTCTACCATACATTGCAGGTACTCGATAATCTTGCTTTGCGCAGCAAGGACCTTTGGCTGCGATGGGCCGCTGTGTTGCACGATATTGCCAAACCCGCTACAAAACGGTTTGATACTAAAGTGGGATGGACTTTTCACGGACATGAAGATAAAGGTGCGCGAATGGTCCCGAAAATATTTGCGGAGTTGAAGTTACCGTTAAATGAAAAAATGAGGTATGTGCAGAAAATGGTACAACTTCACTTGCGCCCTATTGTGCTTGCACAGGAAACTGTTACCGATTCAGCAATAAGGCGGTTACTGGTAGATGCGGGAGATGATATTGATGACCTGATGTTGCTGTGCCAGGCCGATGTTACTACCAAGGATTGGAATAAACAGAAGAAATACCTGAAAAACTTTGAGTTAGTAAAGCAGAAGCTTAAGGAAGTGGAGGAGAAAGACAGCCTGCGTAATTGGCAACCACCTATTACAGGACAGGATATTATGGAATGTTTTGGAATTGGCCCATCACTTCAGGTAGGTATAATTAAAGATGCCATTCGCGAAGCTATACTGGAAGGAATAATACCCAACCAGCGTGAGGCTGCCTATGGCTTTATGCTTGAAAGAGGCAAAGAAATGGGACTTAACCCCAAGCAAAAATAGCTGTCTCCGTTCACCGACTTTTTCCGCCATTTACCGATATTTTATATGCCGATTACCTATTTGCTATAACCATCCGGTTAGAGTAATATTAGTTTTGAATCGTAATTAATGGTAATATGAAAGAAGTAAGAACAGAAATAAATATTAATGCCCCGGCCGAAAAAGTATGGCGCATACTCACAAGTTTTAAAGATTATCCCAACTGGAACCCGTTTTTAAGATGGCTGGATGGTAATGTGGCTGTAGGTAACAAAATAGCCGTACGTATCGCGCCTCCGGGTTCAAATGCTATGACATTTAAACCAACTGTGCTGGAATATACTGCCAACAAAAAGTTTCGCTGGTTAGGCCATTTGCTTTTTCCCGGATTATTTGACGGGGAACATATTTTCGAGCTTACCAATAATGGCAATGGCACAACTACATTAGTGCAGCGTGAGCAATTTAAAGGTATACTGGTTCCTCTGTTCAATAGTATGCTGGAAGTGAATACAAGAGAGGGGTTTGAAGCTATGAATTTTAAGTTGAAAGAGAGAGCAGAGAAGTAAAAAAGGGAGGCATTTGCCTCCCTTTTTCTTAGCGTTCTTCACGCTTTATTTACCGGCATGGCAATCTTTCGATTGGCATTTTTCATGCGCGCATTTGTCCTTATCGCAGACGCCTTTTGTGCAGCAGCTTTTGTCGCATTTACATTTGGCAGTGCAGGCACTGCAGCATGTGCCGCTTTGTGCACCATTGTCTTTTGAACCGGTTTGTGCAAGGGCAGCCAATGCTATGAGCATGGCTGAACCTGCTATTACAAGTTTACGTTTCATAATATTAAATTTTAAACAAAAATATTTCAATTAGAATCAACCGCGGATTTTTGTCCGCCAACTGGCGGATGAACTCCGTTTAGGATAAAACTTATCCTAAAAGACAAGCAGTATTCTCAGGCGGTTGCCAGCACTCACATACAAATTGCGATGCAAGGGGTTGGTTGTATATATGCTCGACTTCTTTAACCTGGCTTAATGCGGCTGGGCTTGTAATAATTTTTGAAACTACAAATCCGCCACCTCCGCCACAAAAAGGGCAATAAAAAGGTGCAGGGCAATTGCTTTTTGGCTTTGCAGGAGGGGTTTTACATTCTTTATGGCAGCAATTCATTTTACAGGTTGCTTCTGTATGACAGCTGCCCTTCATTTGATACATTGCGGGCTGAAACATAAAGAAAGAAAAACAAGTAAGTAATATCAGTGCAACACTTTTCATGTAACGAAGGTAAGCTACCATTTACCTATTCAGGGAAAGATTAACAGATTTTAACAATATCAAATATATAGCTGTATATAACAATGAAAAGATGGTTTTATGGTGGTATTTTCCATAATTCCACTAAGGACGAAAAATTATTTATATTAGCAGAAACCTTTTAAACCCTTAATACAATGAAAAAGATCAAATTACTAATGGTGGTAGCTATTTCGGCCGTATGCTTAAACTCATGCTCGAAAGGAGACACCGGCCCTGCAGGCCCTACAGGAGCAACAGGTAATGCTAATGTGGCCATTGGAAACTTTATCGTGCCCGCTTCCGACTGGGTAGTTGACGGTTCTGATGCCTACCAGATTGACTGTACTGTAAATATCACTTCAGGGCCCGACCTGACTAGCGGCGCTTGTATGGCTTATGTTAGCGCAGATGATGTGAATTGGACTGCTTTACCTTATTCTTATGAATCAGGAGGGGTGCAATACAGTTGGAATTATACTTTCAACAGTACTTCATTAATAATGTATATTCAGAACACTACGCCTTTCAGTACAACAGTGCCTGGCGCCTATGCAACTACCTACCTGAAATTAGTAGTTATTCCTCCAGCAGTTATGAAACAACATCCTAATGTTGATTGGAAAAATTATAATACCGTTCAGGCTATAATGAAATCTAATAAATAAGGGAGTTTCATTAATTTAATTGAAAAGCCCGGGGTTTACTTCCGGGCTTTTTTGATTAGGTAAATTTCCTCTTTTAATGCGCCTCAAGCCAATTCTTCCCTGTACCAATATTTACATCTACCGGAACATTAAGGGATAGGGCAGTCTTCATTTTGCTTTCTACCATGGGCTTTAATACTTCCAGTTCTTCAGGATAAACATCAAAAACCAATTCGTCATGCACCTGCAAAATCATTTTTGATCGCAGTTTCAGCTTATTTATTTCGTTGTGAATGTTAATCATGGCAATCTTTATCATATCAGCCGCTGAGCCTTGTATGGGTGCATTAATGGCGTTGCGTTCAGCAAAACCTCTCACAGCATAATTCTTGGAATTTATATCGGGCAGGTAACGTTTTCTTCCCATTAATGTTTCTACATAGCCCTTTTGCCTTGCTGAAGCAATGCTTTTATCCATATATTCTTTAACAGCAGAGTATTGGGTGAAATACTGGTTAATCATTTCACCTGCCTCCTTGCGCGGGATGCCTAATCGTTGTGAAAGCCCGAAAGCCGATATGCCATAAATAATACCAAAGTTTACGGTTTTGGCATTGCGGCGCATTTCAGCCGTTACCCCATCTAAAGGCACATTATATATTTTAGCCGCTGTAGCCGAGTGAACATCGTAATTCTGGTGGAAAGCATCAATCATGGCCTTATCTCCGCTGAGTGAGGCAATAATGCGCAGCTCAATTTGAGAATAATCTGCTGAAAGAAGAACCATATTCAAATCACCTGCAATAAACGCTTTACGTATTTCACGGCCTCTTTCAGTACGGATAGGAATATTCTGCAGGTTAGGGTCTTCAGAGCTAAGCCTACCAGTGACAGCTACCACCTGGTTGAAAGTTGTGTGTATTCTGCCATTTTTCGGGTCGATTAATTGGGGTAGGGCATCAACGTATGTATTCTTAAGCTTTTGCAACTCGCGGTAGTCAAGTATTTTGCCAACTATAGGGTGGTCAACTGCTAATTCTGTTAAAACTTCTTCATTGGTAGAATACTGGCCTGTCTTGGTCTTTTTTACTTTATCGGTTATCTTCAATCTCTCAAAAAGAACATCGCCAACTTGCTTGGGAGAGTCAATATTGAAATCTATTCCGGCTATGGTTTGTATTTCTTTTTTCAATCCTTCAATATCACTCTGCAATGTGCCCGATAATTCTTTGAGGGTGTCCTTATTTACCTTTATTCCCAATATTTCCATATCGGAAAGTACTTTTTCTAAGGGTATCTCAACTTCATTAAACAAACGCTTTGCTCCTGTTTCTTCCAACCGTTGGGCAAGCACATCATGAAGCCGGAATAGTACATCGGCACGCTCGCAGCATATATGCATTATCTGCTCATTCGATACCATATCCATGCTTAACTGCTCCTTCAATGGCTTGCGGGTTTCAGCCCCAAATTCTGTTATTGACAGGTTAAGTACCGTGGATGCGATATCGGGAAGCGATTGGTTTCCTTCCGGGCGGATGAGGAAGTGGGCAATCAATGCATCAAAAGGTTTACCTTCTATTGAAATACCTTTTTTATTCAGATAGTTCATGCATTTCTTTATGTCATATCCCGCTTTTTGGGTAGCTTTTTCAAAAAAAGCTTTCACTATTTGCCAATGTTGCTGTTCTAATGAAGGTATGAAAAATGCCTCCCCGGCTGCACCACTGAAAGCCATTCCTAAACATTCATTATTCTGAATAGCTATAAAAAATGCAGTGCGTGGAACATCAATCAATTTAGCGAATACACTTTCAAGCGCTTCTATACTTTCAATTGTCTCATATTTTCCTTCGATTTTTTTCGCACTGTTAGAAGGTTGCTGTTCTTCTTTCAAAAGCGATGTTTCTTCAGCGGCAGCTATTTCTGAATTAGTTGCAGGCGCACCGTTTTCCAAATCAGTTTCAGACAAAGGGTATGCTTTAAGCGCTCTTACAGCAAGGGTTTTAAATTCCAGTTCATTAAATACTTCAAGTAGGGCCTTTCTGTCCGGCGCCTGTATCTGCATCTCATCAAGATTAAAAGGCAAAGGAACGTCGCAAATAATAGTCGCCAGCTTTTTTGATGAAATGGCCTTGTCTTTATTCTGCTCTACTTTTTCTTTCAGCTTTCCTTTCAGCTTGTCAGCGTTCTCCAATACATTTTCAACACTACCATAGTCCTTTATTAATTGCATGGCGGTTTTTTCCCCTACACCCGGTATGCCTGGTATATTATCTACCGCATCGCCCATCAGGCCAAGTATATCAATTACCTGCCTCGGGTTTTGTATACTGAATTTCTCGCACACTTCTTTTATGCCTAGTATTTCGGCAGGCTTACCCTTGTTTGAAGGTTTATAAATAAAAACATGGTCGGTTACCAGCTGGCCGTAATCCTTATCCGATGTCATCATATATACTTTATACCCTTGTTTTTCTGCTTCTACTGAAAGGGTACCAATTATATCATCAGCTTCATAACCATCTTTTAAAAGAACCGGAATTTTCATGGCTTCGGCAATACGGATAATATAAGGCACGGCTTTAATAATGTCTTCAGGTGTTTCTTCCCTGTGTGCTTTATAGTTGCTATCCATTTCATGGCGAACGGTTGGAGCATGGGTATCAAATACAATGGCTATGTGTGTAGGCTTTTCTTTTTCCAGTATTTCAAGCAATGTATTAGTAAAGCCAAGCATAGCCGATGTGTTCAGCCCTTTTGATGTTACGCGTTGATTGTTGCTGAATGCAAAATATGCCCTGAATACAAGCGCCATAGCATCGAGTAAAAAAAGCTTTTTAGGATGGTCGGGTGTCATATTGGAAACTTATGGTTACAAAAGAAAGCAAAATAAACCGATTATTAGATATATAAATATTTCCGGGTGTTTTTTATAAAATTGTCCTGTATATTTCCTTTATAGCATCTAACCAATATTTATAAAGTATGCAGCACTTTAATTTACAAAGTTGATAGAAACATTTATATTTGCAGCATCACTAAACAGCAAGTTTTTATGAAACTCAGCAGGTCTTTGGGGGGTGAATATCTGATATTGATATTTTTTTCTTTATTCGCAATAAGAGGTAAGGCACAATTTAAATTTATGAACCTTATTAAATTAAAGGGCGACACGATAGTGAATACATACTTAGTAACAGAGGACCCTAAAGTTGGGTCAACGTATATTGATATATTGAGCAAATACTGGACTTTTTCAAAAGTCAGGGTTATAACATCGGATAGAATTAGAGAGACAGATACTTCCAGGAGTTGTGTTTTCAGGCTGGTGAAGCGAATTTATAATGTATATAGTAAGGACAAGGGTTATGTAGATTCTTTTTCGGATATTTATCTAAATCTTACATATGGTGAAAACTATATAATGCGATTCGGATTATGTTGCTCTTTGTCATATGAATTAGGCTATCGTTGGGATACAATACATCCCACTTTTCACTCTACGCCCCAATATGATTGGAGCCCTGGTTTATTAAAAAATTACATTCAGGCTGCAGTCAATTATATAAATAATTGGAAATTAATAAAACCATCAAAGAAAATTGCACAAAAAGAACAGCTTAAGAAGCTCAGAGATGATACACTTTATATACCCGATTACCTATTATTTGCTTATAAGCGAGATTTTGGCGCTAAATCTGGTATATTGTATAGTGAGCAAAAAGAAGATATTGCTGCGGTAATGCAGGATTATAAGTATAGGTATCGGTTTATTAAGAGCGATGAATTAAACAAAATGCTTCTTGACAGCAGCAAGCATATATACTATATGATTGGTCATTATAATACTATTCGGGGCGCAATATCAATAATTGATTCACAATCAGGGGATATACTTTATTCTGCACATAAACGACGTTATGGCCTTAGGCAAATGGAAGTAAATAAAATCCAAAAGATAATTGCCGGGAGTTAGAAAGTAGAATTAATCGTATTATGGCCATAACCACTTTATCCAGCTTAACCGGACATTATAAGCGCCGTTGGTTGAAACTCCAACTTTCAGATTAACCTCTCTTAACTTATTCCATTTGTTAAAATGTGTTTTGCTTATTTCGATAACAGGTTCTATCCATCCTGTAGTAAATGTATAGGAGCCTAAATCTCCTTGAGCATCAATTCTGATGCCTTCAACTGGTTGATAAAATAAAGGCGCTTTTGTATATTCTAACCCAATACCCAAAATAAATCCTTCAT
>JABDGY010000019.1 GCA_013285805.1 Bacteroidota bacterium
AAAGCAACAAGCAGAGTTATCAAGGCAACAGGCTTTAAATGCCGAGGCCGTTGCAGAAAGAGAGAAAGCCAATGCGCTTACCCAATCGGAACTAGCTAAGAAAGAAGCTATTGAAGCAGAAGAAGGAAGAGCGGCAGCCAATAAAGCGAAGTTGCAGGCTGATGAAGCTGAAACAAAAGCAGAAAGGAATTATGTGCTGTCAATGGCGCATGTTGTAGGGTTAAAAGCCATGTTGTTAAAAAATGACCCGCAATTACAAGGGCTGTTAGCACTGCAATCGTATAAACTGAATGACGAATACAAGGGCAGTAAACCTGACCCGGTAATATTTGATGCGCTTAGAAACTCCTACATAAATCTTGGTGCTAACAAGAATAGCTCGATTGATATAGCATCGGGGCATGTTGCCCTTTATGAGAATAATGGAAAACTATTTAGTTTCGGTATAAATTCTGTCTTGGTAAGAAGTGTGGTTGCCAATAAATTTGTAGGGTTTAGTTTTATTTATGCGCCCCCTAAAACTACTGCAGACAGGAACTTTTTCAGCCCTGACGGAACTATGGCTGTTTCCTGCCGCAGCAATTATGAAGTGATGTTGTATAAAGTTAGCCTCGATACAAGTTTGGCTAAAAACCCTGTGTCATGTAACCTGGTGGCTGAATTAAAAGGACACAAGGGGCTTGTGCGCAGTGTGGCTTTCAGTACAGATATGGCTTACCTGGCAACGGGGGGTAAGGATAGTCTTATAAAAATATGGAAACTCGATAGTAGGAATATTTCATTGGAAACAACTTTGCAATCCCAATCTGCCATTAAGTCCCTGGAATATTCCAACGATGGAAGCACAATATATTCTTTACAGGAAGATGGTAAAGTAATGATATGGGATACAAAAAAGTACACTTCTTCGGAACTTAATTACAACGGTAGCAAGCCGGTATCAATGGCGTTGAACAGGGTAAGTAATACGCTTGTGTTGGGGCTTACTAATGGCTCATTGTGCCTGGCCGATTTGAAAACAGGAAAGCAAAGTATTGTTAATGCCCATAATGTGCAGGTAGATATGATAATTTTTAATAAGGATTATACCCTTATGGCTACGGCTGCCTCTGATAAAACCATTGAAATGTTTACAACCTCTAATGTAGAAACTTTGCCACCCATTTCTATAAAAGATATTCACGCCAAAGTGCGTACTATGGTATTTACTTCTGTTAACAGGCTGGAGGTGGTTACTGATAGGAATATGTATTCAATAGTAACTTCAGAAGATATGATGGCTGGTGAGATAGAGAAACTATTGAAGCGAAATATAAGTACAGATGAATGGAATAAGTACTTTAAAGATATACAGTATGAAAAAACAGTAAATAATTTACCATCGGGAAATTGATGATGAAAGGAATAAAACATATAGTATTGTTTGTTTTGCTGATTTTGGCCGGATTGAAAGGCTTTGCGCAGGATGTTGTAATGAGTGACACAGGTAAATCGACAGAAGCTTTAATAAGGCATGCTGCATTTAAGATAAACCCGCATTTAGTATATGTAAATTTTAAAGATGCCATTGCAAATGCAACGGAATTGTACAATAATGGGGAATATGATACATGCATTGTTTTGGTTCAGCATTCTTTAAGAGGGTGGGGCAGTAAAATGTATCAAAGGGAAGCCCTGTTTGAGCTATTGGTGCAATGTTACCTGGAGAAAGATGATTTACCTGATGCTGATAAAGCTATGGTGAGGTTATTGCATAATGACCCGCATTATGAAACCAATGATGATGGAAGTAATACAGAAGACTTCAATAATCTTGCAAATAAATATGAAGTGTTTCCCGGTTTTTCAATTGGGGCGCGCAATACATTACAGGTAACTAATTACAGGTCTACAACTGTATATACTGACCCGAATACTCATAATCCTGCAATTAATTACAGCGCGCCTTATCTCAATACATATAAGTATTATACCATGTATTACGGCTGGCTGGAATATGCCATAAGCAAACACTGGTCAATAGATATGGAGGGAATACGCTACAATCTTGCTTATAACAGGACACTTCTGAATACGAGTAACTATTATGAGGGCTACTCTGAACTTATGCTTGCATATAAGGTTCCTTTTTATGCGCGCAGGTATTTTCATTTTATGAACCTTTCGGGCCATACAAGTAATTTCCTGGCTTATCTCTCAGGTGGAATAGCCATAGAACACATTTCCACGGCAATTGCCTCTGCAGAATATTATGATTTTAGTAATAACATTATAAATAACGTGCAAAATGTATCGGTTTTAAATATGCGGACACCGAATGTTTTGGAATACCTGCTTGGTGGCGGATTTGGCTACGAAATAAAAGGCGTAAGGTTATTCCTCGACTTACGGTACTATGGAGGTCTAAGCTCATTTACCAACCCTGCTGCACGTATGGATAACCCGCAGATGTTGAATACTGCTTTTTATATTGATAATGGGGCGAAATTTAACCAGTTCGAAGGTGGTGCTTCTATTGCGTTTACATTACATTATAAGGTAAAGAAGAAAAAGGAGTAATTATACTCTTACGCCTATAACAAGTATATCGTCCGTCTGTTCAATGCTGCCTTTCCAGTTAGTAAAAGTATTGTCAAGTACCTGCATCTGCTCCTGCATGGGTTTATTCTGCATACCGAGCAGCAATTCTTTGAAGCGTTTTGTGGTAAGTTTCTTACCATGTTCGCCGCCAAACTGGTCAGCAAAGCCATCGCTGAAAATATAAAAGGTATCGCCTTTTAGCAAAGGAAAAGTATGCTTTTCAAATATCTGGTTGTCGTCAGTATAGCCAGCTATCGCTGTTTTCGTGGCCTTTATTTCTTCTATTTCGGTGGAGTCGTTTCGTATTAGCCATAAGGGCCTGTTAGCAGCAGAATAGTGAAGTACGGCCCCCCCACCCCCCGAAGGGGGGATTTGGAGCGAACAAAGCGCAATATCCATACCATCTTTGGTGTCTTCATCTTTGCCCTGTTGCTTCAGTGCTCTTTTTATTTCCTTGTTTACAGTGCTCAATATTTCTGAAACATCAGAGGTTTGCTTAACAGCATCATTCAGTTTTTCATTTCCCAGCATGCTCATTAATGCGCCAGGCACACCATGACCTGTACAATCAGCTGCGGCAATTAATATTGACGGGCCGGCTTGGCTCATCCAATAAAAATCTCCGCTCACAATATCTTTTGGCCTGAAAAGTATAAAACTCTGCGGGAGATGCTTAGATACTTCCTGCAAGTCAGGTAGCATGGCCCTTTGTATGCGGAGTGCGTAATTTATACTTGAAGTGATGTCCTTATTCTTTTCATCTATTTTATCGTAAGCCGCTTTTAGCTCTACATTACGTATGCGCTCAATTTCAGCTTCCTTTTCAGAACGCTCAACCGCAAAACTTATCTGTTGTTTCTTTAGTTTGTTGGCAGATTCGGCATTCAATACTTCTTCTCTTATAGAATGGAATAGTTTAAAATGCTCAAAAGCTTTCGCAGTATTCATTTGCGATTCATAAAGTTTTGCAAGTAGTTCATGCACCTCATATTGCAATGGCTTAGCATTTATTGAAGTTGCAATGGTTAATGCTTCATTTAAGTATTCAAGCCCTCCGGAGTCTTTACCAATACCAATGAGGCAATGCAGTTCAAGACGCTTGTCGTTAGTTTTTTTATTTAATTCCCTGCAGGTAGTATAGTATTCTAATGCTTTGGCTGTATCGTTCTTCTTTTCAAATAATGCAGCAAGGCAAAGATAGGTCCAGGGTAGGGCAGGGTCGTTAAGCTCTTCGCGCAACTTAAGGCTTTGATGATAATATTTCAGCCCGTTTTCAAAATCATTTTTTAGCGTATAGGTACGTGCCACAAGATTCATAGACGATGCTGCTGCCCGCAATTCCCCCAACTCTTCACGTATTGTTAAACTCCTCTGGTACGAAGCGAGAGCTTGTTCATAATCGGCAAGGCGTGAGTAAATATTGCCTGTAGTGCTTAAAATGTCTCCCATTTCAGGTTTGTAACCTCCGGCTTCCGCAACTTTTGCCCCTTTCAAACAACACGCCAATGCTTTATCATATTCCCCATAACTGTCGTAAACATTGCCCATGTAATTTAAGGCTCTTGCTATTCCAAGCCCATCATTATATTCTTCAAAGTAATGCAGGGCCTTATTCAGGTTTAGTAGCATTGATTCATCACCATTGGAAAGTAAAAAGTCTGATGTGGCTTTATTGAGCAGGGCATATGCCCTCCCGTTTTCATAATTGTTCTTTTCCGAAAGATTGAGGGCCTCGGTTGCAAGGGAGTGAGCCTGTAACGGATGGCTATACCTTACTTTCCACGACTTGGAGTTCAGGCTATCAATTTGTTTATATATTTTGTTCTCTTGCAAAGGCAGTCAGTTAGTTCACTAACTGCTAAATTAGCTTTTTATCACTATCTGATTACCGATACCCTGCCCATATAGCTATGGGTTTTGCTATATACATCGGTAGTAATTATCAGGTAAACATAGGTGTCTTCTTCTACTTTATCTCCTTTGTCTCTGCCATCCCAAGGGGTATTTATAGTGTGAGATATTATCTGCCCCCAACGGTCGAAAATGTACATTTCAATTGTTTTTAAGCAACTGCCGCCTTTAGGATAGAAATAATCATTAAGTCCGTCACCATTCGGAGTAAAGGCGTTGGGTATCCATATGTTGGCGCAGTTCTTTACAAATATTTCTACAGAATCGAGAACGGTGCAACCATTGCTGTCGGTTACCAATACATAATAGGTAGTGGGCACATTAGGTGAGGCAATAGGGTTAGGGCAGGTAGAACACGATAGTCCACTTGAAGGCACCCAGCTATATGTATCGCCTGCGGTAACAGGCACCACATGAATAGTAACTGTATCGCCTGCTGAAATTGTATCGTTACAACAGGTAGCAACTGCGGGAGGAGGACTTATAGTAACAGCAGTACCAATAGTATCCCAGCAATTACCATTTGATATAAATACAGAATACGTAGTACTGGTGGAAGGGTATGCAGTAGGATTGGCAATATTGCTGGCGCTAAGTCCTGTAGCCGGTTTCCATATATAAGTTGTTCCACCTGTAGCTAACAAATGTGCGCTGTCGCCCTTGCAAATATTAAATGGCCCTGTAACAGTGCCTTTAGGTTTAGGATTTACTTTCACAATTTCTTTAACTGTGTCTTTACATCCACTGGTATCGGTAGCCACAAGATAGTATAATGAATCTGAAACAGGGGTAACGGTTATACTGGTTGAAGTTGCGCCAGTGCTCCAAGTATATGTTCCGCCCCCGGTAGCAAAAAGGGTTGTGTTCTGCCCCTGGCAAATGGTATCGTTACCACTTATAGAAGGATTGAGCGATGTGCCCGAAATAGTTACACTGTCTTTAAAGAACATATCGCAGGTAGGAGAAATTGTAACGGTATATGTGCCCGGGCAAAGCGCCGAAGCAGTCTGGGTTGTCGCTCCATTGCTCCATAAGTAAGTGGCGTTGGTTACTGGGTTGCCACATAACTTCAGTGTTGCTGTGGCAGATGCATTGCATGAACATCCCGGTGTTTTGGTTACAGTAACTGTTGGGTTTAGTGTGCTGGTAACTGCCATAGATGAAACGAAACCTACTCCGCAGGAATATAGCGTGGTGTAGTTAGCTCCAAGCACTATATCATAAATGGTATCGGCAGCTGTTATGGAACCGGTTTGTGTAAGTGTGGAATCATAAATGTTTATAGTTGATACATCGCCTACGTAAAGGTTGTCGCACATATCAACATCAAGCCCGCCCCAACCGGGAACCATAGCCGGTTTACCATAATACGTTTTTATTATCGGTGGTGCAATAGTAAGTGATTTGGTAAGTGCCCCTGTCAGCGGGTTATACCGGTGAATAATATATCCTTCGTAGGTATAAACCCAGTTATTGCTTACGCCCATACCATTCATTGCGTTGGCTAAAGCATACCCTGCAGAGGCCGATTGCCCAACATACCAAACACTATTCGTTTCCTGGAACTGGTAGCCGTCGGGGTGCATGTATGTAGTAGGCGACAGCGCGGGCACAGGTACTTTCAAAAAGAAGTTATCGTAATTGGTATCGTAGAATACATTTAAAGCAGTGGTCATATAACAGTTTTGTCCCGCCGGGTCCATCGCCATAAGCGTAATATCGTGGTAAGGCATAGTGTCGCCTGTCAATACGTTAACAGGAGTTATGGTTTTCATATTCGTATCAAGCACACAAGCCTGGTAAGGGTATGAAATTCCACCACCGCCAATTACAATGGTGTGGGTACAGCTATTGTATATGGCCCTCCACATTTCTGTAAGATGCGCATTGCCCGTGAAGGTAGCTTTCAGCACACCAAGGGTATTTACTTTCATGGCATCGGCAGGAGTACCAAAACCCGGGCCTCCAACACCTTCAACAACATAACTCGTTCCTGTTGCTTTATCTACCGTAAAGTCTCCGTAATAGTGTTCACGCCCCCAGAAAAAGGTGTTATTAAATGTCCACTGAATAGCACCTGCATTGTTGAGTTTAACCAATTGGTAGGGGCCACCACCACCATAGACATACACATTACCCAGGTTATCGTAATCCACATCGTATGCCCGGTTGGGTGCTGTAGAAAAAGTAGTACTCGTCACCCAAGGGTCGATAACCAGTAGTGCATTATTATTTGCAGTGTTCACAGAAAATGAAGCGGTATTTCCATCTAAGATAAATGACGAATTGATTTTTCCTTTACCCTTAGAATAAGATGCAGGAGCATGCTCGGTGAAAATACCCAAAGAAGTATTTATAACCAGGTTACCATTGGCATCGGTATAAATTTTATCGGCTCCATCATACGCAAATTTTATAACTGATACATCTGCACCCGGGTGGACAATTAAAGAATATTTCATTCCGGACTTGCCCTTCGGGAAAACGTATTCAGCATCAATACCGGGATAAAGGTTATGGTAAACAAGTTTCTTGAAAACGTTTGTCTTTATAGTACCATCAGGTACTACAGGATAGGTGTAATAATAACTTTGTTCATCGCCTGCTTCAATAGTTACATCAGGGTTCGAATTAATCCACTTTTCAGTTAGGTAGTGTATAATAGGCTTTTGAATAACCTCATCAGGGTCCTTATTTTCATCGGCTCCACTTCTTTTTGCAAGTTCTTCATATTTATAAGTAATTCCTGTAGCCGTGAAATAAGCTTGTACAAGGCCAAACGAAGCCTCATACAAAACCTTGTCGTTACCCTGTATGTCATTATCGAACTGTCCTTTATTTTCTACAAACAGTTTATTGTCGAATGCATTAGTGGTCCACTTGGTGGTTGCACTGGTATTATACCCTTTGGAATGTTGCTGGGTTCTGCCGGGAACTGAAATACATAAAGAAGCAAGCAAAACAATGCCAGCTTTTATAAACCAATTATTTCCCGGAATAGTAAAAGTATTTTTTTGACTCATTTCCTGTAATTTCTCCTCTTAACAGGGAATAAGAAGATGAATTGCCGCACAAAGATAGTTAATGTAGGCCTTTGGAACTGGGTAAAATGGCTCTTAATCCTTTTTCTGATTAGGGCTGAGGGGTAATTAAAAGCCCTGCCGGAATTAACCCGTCAAGGCTGTTTGTGGTGGGAAATACTAGTTACCTACGCTTACCCTTATACCTTCAGAGTTACTGGTAAATTCAGGGGCATACATGCATTGAATACTTGTAATACCATTAGAGAAATTACCATTATGGGTAACACGCAAAGGATATTCAAATACATACGTTCCCTTATTCAAGTAAGAGAAGAAGAAATTAGTAGCCGCATCTCGGGTGCTTTCATAATAACCCAATCCGTCCTGCCATTTGTATTGAGATATAACATTCAAAGGTTCAAAACCCGATGCACGCATATCTTTCATCTGTACATATTGCATGTCCCTGTCTACACGTAGTTCTATACGCACCTTAAGTTTGTCTCCAACTTTTAAATGTGTTGTAGAATCAACCGGTACAAGTACAGGCCCGCTGTCGGTATTTTTTTCTATGAACAGCTTCTTTACTAACTGCAACGGTGTTTTGCTGCTTGTAATTTTATCTAACTGTTCAAAGTACTGCCAGTAAAGCGCACCCCAGCTTACCCCTGCGTCTTTCTTCACCACAGTTACATTACCCATTTCAGGTTTTATGTCGCTTCCGCTCCACGATGTTTTAAAATAACCTGTTCCGGCTTCCTGTTTTACATCGGGCATACTCTTGGGGTCTATTTTGGTAGTACCCAATGTTATTTCGACCTGCGACTCTGTTGCGAGCCAGTCGGTGCCACGCAATAGCAGTGCATAGCATGCCTCGGTAGTTGCTTTGGTTGTCCTCCAGTTCTGGGTTTGTTTGCTCTTCAGCAGCCATACTTTCAAATCATCTACCGATTGCTGGTCCTTGGCTACTTCGTCAAATGCTTCTATCAGCAATGCCTGGCTTTCAATAGGAGCAGTCCACCAGTAAAATCCGTCATAGTTATCCTTCCAGTACATACCCATTTCATCACTGGTTATAGAATTTTCCTTCAACGATTTCATTATTCTGCCGGGTATTACTTTATCGTCGTACCGGTTAAGGGCAAGGGCAATCATACCTTCCATATAGCGCCCTTTATTGTCATTCCAGTATTGTTGCTCCTGTCCTTTGAAGTAGTCGAATGCTTTCTGGTCGCGCGATGCAATAGGAATATCTTTGAAATAACTACGTGCATATAAGTATTGTATCTGGTCGTAACTTACATTGTCCAGGGCAGGGTCACCATAACGAAGTATCTCTTCGTAATCTTCACGAATGCGGTCGTCGAGGTAATGCACACCTTTGTTTACCATGCTCCATACCTTACTATCAGTGCGCACATCTTTTATTCCAAGATGGTCAAGATGGCCCATGCCGGTAATAATATATTGAGTTATGTATCTGTCATCAGGCATGCCTTCAAACCAAGGCCAGCCACCGTTTGATACTTGCATCTTTTCCAGCTTGCTTAAAGCCTTGTCAAGTTCATTCGACATGTGGTTAAGGTCGAAGAGCAGGGCCACGCGGTGCTTGCGTTCGGTTTCATCTTTTGCATCGAGGACCCATGGAGTTTCTTCCAGCATAAGCGATTTCAGCTCCTGGTTCTTTTCCAGGTTCGACAAAAGCGCATCGGGTGTCTGGCTCTTCCAGCTATCGAACACTGCTTTTATTTTAGGCGATGAATTAGCAATGTGCGATGCAATGCTGTTGGCATAATATCGGTCGAATGTTTGTTCAGCACACTCATAAGGATATTCCATTATGTAGGGGAGCGCTTGCACCGCATACCATGCCGGGTTCGATGTAAACTCAAGAGTTAGTTTATGGTTACGCAAGGTAGTCGAGCCACCATTCTGGCTGATGAATTTCTCGAACTTGAATGTTTTGGTCTGCATACCGCGGATAGGTAACGGCATTGATTCGGTAACCAGCATGCGATTACTCAAAACAGGAACAGCCATTTCTTCCCCGTCGGAATAATTATCGGCTTTAGCCACTACTTTATATGTAATGGCGCCAATTCCTTCTGGTATTTGAAGGTCCCATGTTAAGTTAGTACTTAATCCTTTTTTTACTGTGAATGTTCGTGTACCATCATCGTTCACATTTTTAGTCTGCACCAGAATGTTGATGGGCTTCATGGTAGTAGCATCGAACAACATTAACTGTGCATTACCCGATAGGTCTTTATCGGAAAGGTCGGTAACCTTGGCGGTAAATTCTATCTTATCGTTCTCCCTGAAAAAACGTGGAGAGTTAGGAACAACCATCAGTTCTTTTTGTGTAACAAGGTCTTTTTCTATCTGCCCTATTTTTAAATCTTTGGTATGGGCCAGCCCCATCATTTTCCACTTCGTAAGGGCCTCGGGTATGGTAAACTTTATAATTACCGTTCCTGTCGAATCTGTTTCCAGTTGCGGGAAGAAGAAAGCAGTTTCATTAAAGTTGGTACGGGCGCTTACGTTTGATAAATCAACAGCCTTGCCTTTTTGCCCTGATTGACTGGTTTCTCTTGTTTTATCAATCTCTCTGTCATCCTGTTCCTTACCGGTAGCGTCTTTGCTTTCTTCGCTCTTATCGGCCTTTTCATGCATTTCAACCACACCACCCGTGGCAGTGCTATAGTTAGCAGTAGTATTGGCAACGGTTTGGCTCATGGCGGCAACAGGGGCCGCGGTAACTTCATCTGCAACCGCTTTGTCATCTGCTTCACCACCCCTCCAGGCATAGGTTTCATAACCATTATATCCATAGTAGTACCAGTAATAGCCAAACCAGTTAAGCTGGTCGTATGAGCGGTAAGGGTAACCGATATAGCTGTTCCATACCTCTTCATATAACAATGAGTTTTTTATACCAAAAGCCAGTGAATTTTCCCAACTCAATTGAGAGTAGTATGTGTTGTACAGGTTAAAGTTCCAGTAGTTGGGTTTAAAGGCATCAAGTGAGGCATCGTAAAGTGTAGCCATCATTTCAGCCATCATCTTTTCACCTTTTTTATCCTTTATTTTTACTTTCCATTCTTCCTGTTGCCCCGGCAATAGCTTATTACGGAAGGTTTCAAACTGCAGGTCCAGTTCTTTGTTTGTCCACGGAACGGTAATTACCCCGTCATGTTCATACTCCCTGCCATTTTTTACAAAAGCGCAGTGTATCACAAAATTTCCACGGTTGCGTTCTTCAATGGGCACTTCTATTCTTTTCTGCTCGCTGTTAAGCGTAAGCCATTCGCGATGTACCGATTTTCCCTGTTCTTCAATTTCGTAAACCACATGCACATCATTTTCTTTTGAGCCAATAATAAACGATGCTTTTCCGCCCGGCGAACCCGTATCGGTAATCATGGTAAAGTAATCGGGCGAATTGTTAGGCATAACGCTTTCCTTCTCTGAATAGACCGTAAAGTATTTTATGTCCTTAACATCTTCCCCGTATTTATCTTTGGTATGGGCCTCCATTACATAGGTGCCCGGTTTCCATTGCGATAGGTTGCTTATAGAAAAGTCCTTATCCTTATGTGTATCGAATAAGCCTGTAAAGGTTTTTTCGCCACGGTCCCATTTATACATTACGTTTTCGTCGCTATAGGCATCATGAGGGAAGGCAGCATAATACTCGTCCTTCGTCATGGCAAACTTATCCGACTTATCCCAAAGCCTGCTTCTGAAAATCCTGTCGGGTTCCTTCAGCCGGTAAATTTCAATAGTACCTGCAGCGGGTTCGGCTGTACCATTTGTATTTGTTGTAGCTAATGTAAACTTCTGTTCCCTTTCTTTATTTATCTCATCAGGTATTTCTACGCTAAGGTTAAGCGCATTGTAGGCAACCATTACATATGTTTCTGAACTATGTGTTTCACCGTTTATATCGGTAACATCGGCATAAACTGTATATGTATAGGTAGGGAACATAGATTTTGTGATGCCCAGGTCAGGTATGGCTTTAAAGGTTATGGAATACCCACCGGTATCATTTGTCATTGCCGTACCATTGGTAATTTCCATTTCGGGCGATGAAGGATAATAACCCCACCAGTAGTACCACCAATACGGGAAGGAGGCATTACGCACCACCCTGTATTGTACCTGTGCCCCATCAATATTAGCGCCTGAATAGGCTTTGGCTGTCCCCTGCACTTTTACAGAATCATTTAAGCGGTAACTTCCGTTAACAGGATTAAACACCACTTCAAATTTAGGACGCTTATAATCTTCTACCTGCACATATACCGAACCATAATTATCGTTTATAGACATCTGCCCGTTAAGCACACCATTGGGGGCAGTAAATGTTCCGCTATAGCTGCCATATTCATTAGTGGTTAGGCTCAACGATGAAATTTTCTGAGAATTCACATCATAGAAAACAACAGTTACTGGGTAATGAGCAGCTATATCATTTTGTTTGCCATCTGTTTTAATAACTATACCTTTAAAGTAAACGGTTTGCCCGGGGCGGTAAATGGCCCTGTCGGTAAAAATGGTGGAGTGATAGTACCATTGTGGCGCGCTAGGTGTGGTTTTATACATATAAAGCGAATAGTCATCGTCGGTTCGGTAGTGGTCGGTTGCGCTTATAAGTTCAATATCGAAGTATGAAAAATCTTTTTTAGGGGTAACAGCCAGGTTACCCTGCTCATCGCTCACACGCGAATCAATTTTATTGTATTCGTATTTGCGGCTGGTATAATTATATTCAGAGTACCAGAAGTTGGCGGTAACTCCTTTAACGGGCTTACCGCTTTCGCGGTCAAGCACATAAAACTCATAGCCTCCGTTGGGCAGTTTGCGGTTTATGAAGCTAAGGTTGGTTACCCATGTGGCATCAAATGCTATTCCATTATTTGATAATGAGAATGCAGAATCGGGGCTTACTAAAAATAAATAATAGCCTGCATTCAGTTCAGGTATTTTTAGTTCTGTGTAGTGCGTTTGGTAATCTTTATCGTCAGGTAAATTCACCGACCATTTTTTTACGGGAGTTATTTTCAGGTACTGCTTTAAAAAGGCCTTCTGGTCTTCATAATAGTTATTGTTCCAGTGCCTGTATTTTTCAAAATCGATAGGTATGGCCCGTACGTATACTTTATTGATGTTGGTATATGACAGGTAGCCACGGAAAGGTTTGCCTATGAGGTTTGCTTTTTCAAGAGTCAGCGACATTCTCTTGTTGTTAATTGAAGATTCAAGGGCCACGCATTGCTGTGCGCCAAAGGAACCGGAAAATCTTGCTTCCGCTTCTTTGCATTTGTCCATGGCTTTTTTGGCGAACCATTTATAATCGTCTGACTTGCGCGGGTCGAATTTCGAACTTTCATCAAAGTAGTATTTGGCTATGTCGAAGGTTACTTCTGTAGATGAAGGATAGCTTATGAATTTATTTTCAAGCCGTAGCAATGCTTGCAGGTATAAGCTGTCGTTTATGCCGGTAGTCGCGTACTTCCTTACAAAAGAAAGACGTATAAGGTCGGCATCAATTAATGCTGCCGGGTCGCTGTCATTGGCATGGAAAGCAATAAGCCCCTGCAATATTTTAATGGCGTAATATTTTGTACTTAACGAATCTCCGTTATATGGAATATTTATGTTGGAAAATCCATTGCTGTATCCCTCGTTATAATCCTTGAAATAATCTTCGCTGTTCAGTTCAAACTTATAAGCCGGACGAATTACATCGGGTTCATCGTTCATCAGGAAATCTATAGCACGGTGCGCTATAAAATCATACAGAGTGGGCCTGAGCTTGCGGCCATCTTCAGTGCCTTGGGTAATAACATCGTCGTAAATATTCAGGGGAGTGCGCTGAAGGCTGTCAGCACTTTTTAATGCCGCAATATGGTGCTTTATTATCTGGTCGAACAGGGTTTTAAGGTCCCAGGTAGAAATGTCATCCATCTTCACATTCACCACTTCAGTGCGTTGCTGGAATTTCCAGCGGTTGCGCTCATAGTATTGCTGATATATATCGGCCAGCATAGAATGCAGGATGGGGGTAAGAGGATACGATGAAGTTTTTATTTCATCGTTCATTTTATAAATGGAATTATACACATCATCCTCCTGGTATTGCTGCACAAGGCGCAGGCGGTGCATAATAGCCTTTACAATCTGGGGCGCGTTTTTATCAGCTTTGGCTTTGGTATATATGGCTTCTACTTCTGCCAATGCCGACTTCGACAACCCCAAATTGATTAGCGAGTCAACTTTCTTCCACTGCTTTTCATAGGTGCTTCCTTTCGGGAATACCAGTTGCGGTAACGGCTTTGGTTTGGGTTTTGCAGTATAAAGGCTTACTGCTATAGCGGCTGAAGTGAGAGTGATGAAAGATAGAAGGAGTATCTTTTTTGTCGGCATGCGGGAATTTAGTTAAACTATTAACGGACTGAATTACTGTTTATTGCAAAGCAAATACCGGGGCGTTCGATAAACGTCGCTAAAGATTGTGAAGCGAAAATGAAGAAAAAAGTACTAAACTGGTTTAGCCAGTTTATTTAACATATTTTATGAAAATGCCCCTACCTTATAATAACCAACTTCTTGATAGAAGTTAGGTTGTTTGTAGTAAGCTTCACCATATAGGTTCCCGTTGCAAGCATTGATGTTGAAATGTTCTCATTAATAGCTCCTGCCTGTTGCTGGCCTTTATTTTCCTGGTATACTATGTTCCCTAACAAATCAATAATCTGTATGGTTGTTACAGTTGCTTTATCAAGCGTATAGGATAGCTGAACATTATCAGATGCAGGGTTAGGGTATAAAGACATGCCCGGCTGCGAGAAATGGGTAGGTGAAATACCTAAAGGAACCTTAATAGTATTTGTTGTAGTATTGGTAACTACAGGAGCGTTATAATCGAAATAAACATAACCTGTGTTGTGTATCACATCTCCGTTTTTGTTACCCGATTTTTGTTTCACTGTATATTGTATCCACGCCTGGCTACCGGAGGGAGTTGTGCTGCTATCGGGCAGATTAATATTTGAAAATATAAACTTTACAACATTGCCCTTTACCTGGTATGAATATGTATTGCTCGAACCCAATACGTCTAGTGTATTAATATCAAGGTGTGTATCAATTGTATCCAGTACATAAATATTCCGGGCAGCAGCAGTGCCTGTGTTTTGAAAGTGGATTATATAAGTGAGTACGCTGTCGGCAAGGCTAATATAGCCTTGCGGGCCCGTTCCTGGCGGGCTAACAGATTTATAATTTGGGTCATCGGCGAATGCCCAAGGTGAGACATATGATTGTACATCATTTTTTGTATTTGATTCGGGGTTGGAAGGAAGCACTCCTGCCGTCACACTTGCATAGAACCAACCATAAGGAAGAGAGTAAGTGGAACAATTAAGTGTATAATTTAGCGAATCACCGGGTAATAGGGATGAATAATTCCAGTAGACAGTATCATTGCTAATTAAAGTATATGCCGGAGAAGTGGAAATAAAAGTCATTGAATCGGGTACCGTTATAAAAGTTCTGCCAAAAGAAGTATCTGTACCAATGTTTTTAATGCTAAACTGCGAAGTGAAAGGATAATCTGGTAAAGCAATGCTGCTATAGAGATACATTATGGCAGGGTCTGAGAGAAGAGCATGGGTAGTATCTGGAAAATTTGTTGCAGGAGTTGAAGAACCAATAATGACAGATTGAGTTGGGCTGCATGAACCAAATGGTGAACCTGAAACCATAGTTTGCGTAACAGTGTAACTGCCATAGGGTAAATTTGGCCCACTGTAATAACCGCTCAAATTTGGGTAAATGGTATAAGCACCTGGATTTATCGTCAGGTAAGAACATTGTAAAGTCGGGTCTGTAGCGATATAAGTGCATGTAAAAGTGGTATCATTAAAAGTAGTGCCTGTAACATGCCCGCAGTTTGAATTAGCTGCCGTATCTTTATACGATAATACGGTGCAATTATTTTTTGAATCCCATAGGGTAACGGTATATGTGCCCGGTGCTATGTTGTATATACCATTAGTGCCATATTTATTTCCCCATTCATATCGAAAAGGAGAGGTTGGTGCGGATGCAGCCAAAACTATTGAGCCGTCATAATCTCCTGCGCAGGTAGCATCAGTATAAGTTGGGGTAACTACAAGGCTTGGAATATTAGGGAAAATACTTACAGAAGCAGAATCTTTAGCAACGCAACCGGAAGCATCTGTAAAGGTTATTGCATAGGTACCGGCACACAGGCCGGTTAAAGCATACGTTGTCATGCCATTAGACCATGAATAAGTATAAGGCGGTGTACCGCCTAATCCTGTAGTCGTTAATGCACCTGTGCAACCACTACCACAAATTGTATCATTTCCCGATATTGTAATTACTACATAATCATCTTGAAGATAACCTACTGCCGAATCTGAACAGCCTGTAAAGTCGGTCACATAAACAGTGTAATAGTCACTGACAAGGCCAGTGGCAGTGTCTTTACTGCCGCCAGTTGGTGACCATTTATAGGTGTATGGTGGAGTACCTCCACTTACCGAGGCATAAAGCATTCCATTTGAGGCGCCATTGCAAACGACACCATCTCCATAAACTGTAACTGAAAGGGTGCAAGTATTATTGTTAGAATCAGCATAAAGTGATGCTGAAGAAAGCAGAAGCACACAAAAGAAAGTTTTAGTAATATAGTGTTTCATGGTGGTGAGTGTAAAGTTTATTCTATAGAGCTACTATTTTGAAAATGCAATATAGGAAAAATAGCGCAGATAAAAAAATGGCTGTTAAAACCCATTTATAGTTACTTTAGTCATATTAACCAGGTTAAATTAAAATCATTCAATGGGGATTAAGTTAGAGAGAAAGAAGAAAAGGGTTTTTCTGCTCACGTTTATATACAGGTTATCAAAGTTTCCATTTGCAAGTAAGAGGCGAAAGCTCAAATTGTTTCTTGACCTGGAATGGATTTTTGACAGGCTTTCATTAGAGTATTCTTATAAAGTCTTTTCTGCTGATGAGCACCCGGCAAGGATTATAACCAAAAAGTTTCTTTTGCAATTTATAAGGGCTGAAGATACCGTACTGGACCTTGGCTGCAATGCCGGTTATATAACCGATATGATTGCTGAAAAAGCCAAATATGTTGTGGGTGTGGACCATTCTGAATCGCTGATTGAAATTGCCAAAAAGGGCGTGAAAGGAAACAATGTGGAGTTTCATTGCGGAGAAGCTTATGAATTCCTGCTTAGCAATAAAAAGCAGTTCGATGTTCTTATTTTATCGCACATACTTGAACATTTAGACACTCCTTCAGACTTTATTAATAAATTCAAAATGTTCTTCAACTATATATATATTGAAGTGCCCGATTTTGACAAAAGCTACCTTAACCACTATCGTAAGAAAATGGGCCTTTCACTTATTTACAGTGATGGCGACCATATAAATGAATTTGATAGGAATGATTTACGGCAACTGCTTGCAGGGTGCAATATTGAAATTGTGCAGGCTGAATATATATACGGCCTGCAGCGCCTTTGGTGCAGGGTTAAAAAATAACGGGCTTCTGGTTCCTACTTCTGTATGGTCATGGAATTTAATAACTCTTCCATATCCTGCCTGTTTTCCTTTAACAGGTTCTGGGTGGTATAGGTGAGAAACTGTATGGTTCCTTTTTCACTGGAAAAATAATAACCAAGGTAAGAGAACTTTATGCCTTCAACTGTTCCGTCCATTTGCATAAAAAGTATTTTGCTGCCGTTAACGGTGCGCACTTCTTCATCTACCAGTTTCACATCGGGCGAGGCATTCTGGGCATTGGTAAGGGCCGCCTTCTTCAATGTTTCCAGTGGCATTTCTATTCTTTCGGTAATAAGCATGGCAAAAGCATCTTTATCTTTTAACGTGAAGAGGTATTCGCTGGTGCCATCATCTGATTTTTTGACTACCCACTTTTCAGTATTTGTATTAATCACAACATTTGCAATTTTACTCTTTACAAGGAAAGATGTCGAACTCCCGCTTGTCGTGCTTAATTCAGAATCAGCTTTGTTAATTTTTGCCTGGTTGGCTACAGCGTTCTTGTCTTTATATTCCCATGTGCCGTTATCATATAAAATTATGGCATCTCCTTTTGCAGTAATGGCAGTAGTGGTAGGATTCTTTTGTGGCGCAAGGTTACATGAAAATAACCCCGTAAGCATTACTAAAGTCGTAAGCCGTAAAGTATTTATGTGCATGATAATGAGATAATTATTGGAGTGCAATATAGAAAAAATCACACTTCAGCAACTGTAATTAGCTGATTTTCTCTATGATAGAGAATATGGCATCAGGCTTCATTATTTCCCCGGCCTTGCGCGGGTCGGTAGAAAACACTATGGTGCCTTTCATATTAACAAGGAAAGCGGCTGGCAGCGGAACACCCTCTTTATACTTTGCAAAAGGGCTGTTGCCCTGGAAAAGCATTCCGTACGATTTCAGCGCTTCCTGTTTTTCATCTGATAATACTTTGTAATCGACACCCAGCCGGTGAACCATGTCTTTGTTCACCCCAAGCGGATCGGGGCCAATAGCAAGCAGCATTATATTTTTCTCTTCGAATTTTTCTTTATTGCGTTCGTAGGTACGCAACATAATGTGACAGGTAGGGCACCAGTCGCCACGCACGAAAAGTAACAGTACATGTCTCTTGTCCTTATAATCGGCAAGGCTCACATTGTTTCCATCCTGGTCGGGCAGGCTGAAGGCAGGGGCAGGGCTACCCACTTTAGCGCCATAGCTGAGTTTTCCTAATGCAGCAAACTCTTTTATATCCGTTAATACCCCGAATGTTTTGAACACGGTTCCTGCTAACCAGGGTAAAGGGAATACCCAGCCGGCCCAACCGGTTCCTTCCATTGTGTTGCCAATAATGTAAAGCGCTAGGCCCGACATAAAGCTTACGGGCTCGAGCCATTGAAATTTTGTAAGCGCCATTTGCTTGTAGAAAGTAACACGGAACATGCCTATGAAACTGAGAAATAAGAATGATATGGCAAGCAGGTAATGGCCCGATGGGGCAATGGAATAACCATAAATAACACAGGTAGCCATATAAGTACATGCCTGCCACCTGTATGATTCCCTCATACCGCCGGCAAAGGCCAGGAAGGTAGAAACCAGCCCGAGGCCCATTGCGGCATAATGATAACCCAGATAAGTAAGTACCACACATGCAATGGCAAGAAGAATAGCGGTAAGGCTGAAATATGTAAACTTATTCATGGAGGAGTTTTGTTATCCAAAAATAGGAACTATTATCAAATAGCAAAGTAAGGTGTTGACTGAAGAAGAACCTTTGGTTTGGTGAGTGGAGCATATCGGAGTCGAACCGATGACCTCTTGCATGCCATGCAAGCGCTCTAGCCAGCTGAGCTAATGCCCCAAAAAGGGCTGCAAAGGTAAAAAAACTTCAATAGTATGGTCTTATATATGTGAAAACCTTAGTCGGAATAATCATATTTTTGCACTCATTTTTATAAAATCAGAGCTTCTGAGTAAAAAGAATATAATCTTCCTTATTGGTGTTATTATAGCAGGCGGCCTTGCTTTTGCATCGTATAAAATTGGCGCTAAAGCCAATATAATGTCCGATTTTAATGTTTTCTGGCAGGCGGGTAAAAATTATGGCGATGGTGTTTCATTGTACCAGCAAATAGGTGGTGCCTGCCGCTATATATATCCTCCGTTTGCCGCTATGCTGTTTCGCTTTTTTTCGTTGTTCAGCCTGCAAACAGCGGCAGCCATTTACTGCTTTGTGAACTTTATTTTGTGGGTGGGTATTTTTTATTACACCAGGGCCATTTTACGCCTGTTTAAAATACCTGAGCGCAACATTACCATTAGCCTATGGGCTGGTTTTATTCTATCGTTCAGGTATTTTTTATACCATCTTAATTTCATTCAAATGAATGAATTGATGCTGCTTATGAGCCTTGCCGCAATTAAAGCTTTGGCCGATAAGAAGAATATACTGGCTATTGGCCTGCTTGTGGTTGCTACGTTTATAAAAATAATCCCCATTTTTTTACTGATATGGGCATTAAGCAAAAGCAAGTGGAGAAACTATATTTATGCAATAGGGTTTGTGCTTATATGTTTTAGCCTGCCTGTTGTAACCCGTGGAATAGATAGAGGGGTACAGGATATTAAAGAGTATTATGAAACATTCCTGGCACCATTTAAAGAGGGCAGGGTAGAGGTGGGAATAGAAAACCAGGGGCTGGCTTCGGCGTTGTACAAAGTGTTTACAGTTACCGACGGCGGAACAAAATATGGTTACTTCATTACTGAACTATCATTGCCAACCCTTAAGCTTATTACAAAGGTTATTACGCTATTGCTGTTACTCTTATATGGGGCAGTGCTTATTTATTCAAAGTATATAAGAAAGTCAGTTTCGCTATTAGAGATAAGTTTCATTTTGCTCTTTACCCACCTTGTTTCAGGTGTGGCGTGGGAATACCATTTTGTGTCGTTCGGCTTTGTGTTCACGGTTCTTTTTGCACAGTTTTTAAATGCAACAAAAAAGGAGCGATACATATTCTACCCCTTGCTGTTCTTTGCCTTTGTAAACGATATTATAGGGTCGAGCACTGTTGGTTTTGCAATGTATTATAAAAGCTGTGGCTATAGCTTACTTACTATTATGACTTTTATGGTGGCCATTTTCCAGGCCTGGTGCTTTTTCAGCAAGCGCAGGAACTACCCTGCAATAAATGGTTTCGCATCCTGACAAAAATTCTGCATTTTTGCAGTATTATGGTTCAACGCAAATATTTAATAGTTCTTACAGGTATTGCATTAAGTACTTTTTGCCAAGCCCAGAAAGACTATGCCCGTAAAGTGGTAGATACCCTTGCATCGCCTTATATGGAGGGCAGGGGATATACCGATAACGGCGATAAAAAAGCAGCTACATATATACACAGCCAGTTTAAAAGCTTTGGCCTGTTGCCATTTGGTACTGATTATGAGCAATATTTTAAATTCCCTATAAATACACTTCCTTCTAAAGTCGAGGTTAGTGTAAATGGGGTTTTACAGCCGCCCGGTGCCGATTATATAGTGGTGCCCAATAGCTGCTCCATGAAAGGCACTTATAAAGTGAAAAGGCTTACCCGAACTATTTTGTTCGATAAGGCAAAGCTTTACGAGTTTACCCACGAAGACCTTAAAAAGCAGTTTATACTGGTTGATGATACGGGCGTTACCGATAAAAAAGAAAAAGAAGTTTTTCAAGGTTTGGTATATAATCCGTTTAAGGCTAAAGGGGTAATTGTACTATGCAATAAGCTTACCCAGGAAATGTCGGACAGTGTGGCCGATTATGCATTTCTGTATGCGTTGCGCAAAAGTAAATTCGACAGCGCCACAACCATTACGTTGGATGTAGAGAATAAATTTATTAAATCGTATGAATCGCAAAACCTTATTGGTTATATAAAAGGCAGTGTGCAGCCCGATACATTTATTGTCTTCTCGGCCCACTACGACCACTTGGGAAGAATGGGCAGCGTATATTTTCCGGGAGCTAACGATAATGCCAGCGGAACCGCCATGCTGTTGAGCCTCGCAAAATTTTATTCTGAACATAAAGAAGCGGCAAAATATTCTATGGTGTTTATGTCGTTTACGGGTGAAGAAGTAGGGTTGCTGGGTTCAAAATATTACGTGGAGCATCCGTTGTTCCCGTTAAGCAAAATAAAGTTTGAAATTAATATGGATATCATGGGCACCGGCGATGAGGGTATTACCGTTGTAAATGGTGCCATATACGATGCCCCTTTTCACGATATGCAAAGAATAAACGATAGCCTGCACCTGCTTAAGCTGGTAAAACCACGTGGACAAACATCAAACAGCGACCATTACTTTTTCTATGCGCACCATGTGCCTAGCTTTTTTATTTATACCATGGGCGGAATAAAGGCTTACCACGATATTTACGACAGGCGTGAAACATTACCCCTTACCGATTTCGATAATGTGTATAAATTGATTCTAAATTTTGCGGAAGATATTTCCGAACACCGGTTTTAAATGGCTAAACTTTATCTCGTACCCACACCCATAGGCAACCTTGAAGATATTACCCTCAGGGCCATTCGCGTTCTTAAAGAAGTGAACCTTATACTGGCTGAAGACACGCGCACGTCTTCGGTATTAATGCACCGTTACGAGATTAAGACACCTATTATACCCTACCACCAGCATAATGAACACCATCTTACTCCACAAATGGTGGAACGCATAGCAGGCGGAGAAAATATTGCCATTGTTACCGATGCCGGTACTCCCGGAATATCGGACCCCGGTTTTTTACTGGTGCGTGCCTGTGTAACAGCGGGGGTAGAGGTTGAATGCCTGCCGGGCGCTACAGCTTTTGTCCCTGCCCTTGTAAATTCTGGTATACCCTGCAATACATTTTGTTTTGAGGGATTCCTGCCACAAAAAAAGGGCCGTAAAACTAAGTTAGATGAGCTAAAGAATGAAACCCGCACCATTGTTCTATATGAGTCCCCGTTCAGGCTGGTGAAGACATTAGAGCAGTTTTGCGAAACCTTCGGGCCGGGTAGAAGAGCCTCGGTTTCACGGGAGTTGAGCAAGTTGCATGAGGAAACTGCAAGGGGAACCCTGGCCGAACTGGTGGAACACTTTAAAAGCAAAACTGTAAAGGGCGAAATTGTAATAATTGTTTCAGGCAGAGAGGATTAACATTTTTTAACCCTTTTTAATCGGTCGTAACTCTTAAACTTTTTGCATATTTGCAGGTGATTCTCTAACACTATAACTAGTACTACTATGATACGCAAAACAACTATCCTTACTATCGCAATCGTGGCTGCATCGTTATTTTCAACGCAGGCATTTGCCCAAACCGATAGCAATAAAGTTGATTCAAGGGGCAGGAAACAGGGATTCTGGGTTGAGAACCTTGGCCCTACCAAATGGCAAGGTTATTATGTTGATGGCATGAAACAAGGTGTATGGGTTAGCCATCACTTCAATGGCATATTAGATGAGTTGGCTGTTTACAAAGATGATAAGAGAAACGGCATGGATGTGAACGTTGACCAGAACGGTTATTTCAAGAGCGAGAAATCATACACCAACGATATACTTGATGGCATGGCAACCGAATATTTCCCGGGCGGCAAACCATCTTCGCAAATAGTATATAAAATGGGCCAATACAATGGTGTACGCAAGGTATATTATAATGGAGGCGCTATTGAAGAAGATGGTAATTATAAGAATGGTGTTAGGGACGGAGAGGCTAAGTGGTACTACCAGGATGGAAAAATTGCCACTAAATACATTTATACCAATGGTATACTAACCGGCCCTTTTGAAAGCTATTACGAGAATGGAAACATATTAAGCAAGGGCACTTTTAAAGAAAGTAACTATGATGGTGATTATTACGAGTTTTACGAGAACGGCAATGCCAAGACAGTTGGTATGTACAGAGATGGCAAGAAAATAGGCGAGTGGAAAGAATACAATGAAGACGGTACCGAAGTTACCATTACCCGTTACCGCGACGGCCAGCAGGAAGGCGAGCCCAGGAAAGAAAAAGTAAGGGCGCCCGAGAACAAAGACGGTGGCAAGGATAACGGCAAAAACAGCGGCGAAGAACACAATTAAAAAAAGGCCTGACGTTGAAGTCGGGCCTTTTTCTTTTATAAGTAAGTTAAATTACTAAACCTTACTGAGTTTTGCTCCCTTAATAATATTATGCTCTAACAGGTATTCTGCAATCTGCACTGCATTGGTAGCTGCGCCCTTGCGCAGGTTATCGGCTACCACCCACATATTAAGTGTATTGGGTTGCGATTCATCTCGGCGAATGCGGCCAACAAATACTTCGTCTTTACCTTCTACATCTTTAGGCATCGGGTATTGGTTTTTGCCCGGATTATCAACCATAATAATACCTGTGCTTTTTGAAAGTATATCGTTCACACCTTCAATAGTAAAGTCTTTTTCAAATTCAATATTAACAGCCTCTGAGTGGCCACCTGTAACCGGTACGCGCACAGTGGTAGCCGTAACGCGAATAGTATCATCGCCCATAATTTTTTTAGTCTCATTCACCATTTTCATCTCTTCCTTGGTGTAGCCGTTATCTAAAAACACATCAATATGTGGCAGTATATTCATATCAATAGAGTGTGGATATGCTTTATCGCCTGCTTTGCCGTGCCTTTCATTCATTAACTGGGCAACACCTTTTTGTCCAGTACCTGAAACTGATTGGTAAGTAGAAACTACAATACGCCTGATGTGATATTTTTTGTGAAGCGGGTTAAGCGCCACTACCATTTGTATGGTAGAGCAGTTAGGGTTGGCAATTATCTTATCGTCTGCTGTAAGTATATGAGCGTTTACTTCGGGCACAACCAGCTTTTTGGTTTTGTCCATCCTCCATGCCGATGAATTATCTATAACCGTTGTCCCCACTTCAGCAAACTTAGGCGCCCATTCCAGTGATGTGCTGCCACCTGCAGAGAATAATGCTATATCGGGTTTCTTAGCAATGGCTTCCGTCATGGTTACCACCTTATACTTATTGCCGCGAAATGTCACTTCCATTCCCTTCGACCTTTCTGAGGCCACGGGTATAAACTCATCAACCGGAAAATTATGCTCTTCCAGCACTTTCATAATGGTACGTCCAACCAAACCGGTGGCTCCTACAACAGCTACTTTCATTTCAGTTTTATAATTAAAGCATACAAAAGTATTACATAGTTAAGATATGCAATAGGTTTTTTTGGAGCCGATTCTCCCATTTCTGGTTCCGTCAGCCTATTGAAATTCACATTTTGTTAATGTATGGATAATAAATTGTTAATATTTAGTAGCTGATTATCAGTAATTTAGCTTATTAATTGTTAATAACTTCGAACTTTTATCTAAATTTAACGTAGAATTATTCTCCAAACCTCATTAAACGGCATTATATATGAATAACTCAGAGTTACTCAACGGGTGCCTTCACAACGATAATTCAGCGCAGCGGTTTTTTTACGACCACTATTCACCGCGCATTATGGGCATCTGCATGCGTTATGCTTCAGGGTTGAAAGACACCGAAGCCATGGTGCTTTATATTTTCAAAAAACTTTATGAGGAATTACAGCAATGTCCTGCCGATATTGATATGAAGCAGTGGGTGGAAGAAAAGGCAATATGGCATGCCATAGCTTACCTGCACCAGGATAAGCAACGATATTTTATTGCCAAGACCACGCGCTATATGGAGAATAAGAACGGGAAAGTTGAAGTTGCAAGTGAAGCTGAGATAAGCGAAGAGGATTCGCGCAAACTGTACCTGGCCGCTTTGCATGCGCTTACGCCGAGTTACCGTATTATTTATAATCTTACGTACATCGACAAGGTAAAACCTGAAGAGATAATACAGAATTTAGAAATAGCTACAGAAACCTACAGGGTAGAGTTAGAAGGAGCCCGGTTCCAGTTTAAACAGTACTTAAACACCTACCTGCATGAGCACGGATTACGCAAACAGTAGTTTTGAGCAGAAAGCACGCGAGTTGCTTTCTCCCCTTTCAGCGGCCTGTCCCGACACAGTTTGGGAAAGCCTTACTGCCGATTTGGCCGCCCGCCGGGCCGAAGCCGATAACAAATGGTTCAAGGCTGCAAATACCCCTAAAACTGCTTTAATAGCTGCAAGCGTTATAGCTGTTATTACCCTGTCTTCATGGTTATTTTTTACGAATAAAGGTAATAAGCATAATGCCGAAGTGGTTAACACCAATGTTCAGCCACCTGCTCCCCAAAAAGCAAATGTGGCTTTAGTAAATGAAAATAAACCGGCTACGCCTGTGGCCGTGGTAGTAAAAAAGGATAGTGTAATACCCCAGGCACCTGTTCCTGTTCAATCACAACCTCTGGTACAGAATAATGCTATGCAACCTACAGTCGTTCCTGCCAATATGGTTAAAAACAAACCTGTAGCTAAGCAACAACCTTCTGCCGATAATAGCAGCAGCCCTATAATTGTGCGTAAAGATGTGTTCGACGCAAGCACTTCACCCGATGCACCCCCGGATAAGGGAGGTCTGTCCGATTTAAATGACGACACAGCCAAGACAGTGCATAGGGGAATTAGTTCTGCGCAGACTGAAACTGCAGTATCAGATTCAATCCAGAATCAATAAGAAATTATATCCCTATGTCAATTCCCCCTATAATTAAGGGGTTTGTGTAAGGTGAGAGTGCGGAACCGCTGAAATCCCAAAGGGCTTCCAGGCTTAAATATGAATTTTCACTTATAGGGCGGCGCAGGCCTATACCAAATAACGGAATGGGGACAGTAGCGCGTGTTTCATTTGTAAAAATGCTATAAGGGTCGGGCACATTAAGAATGTCATATTCGCCAATAAGGAATAAATTAGCTAAAGAACCCGGCAGGAAGTAAATGGCCCTTATTCTTCCACCGTAAATACTTGACCTGTAAGTAGGATAATACCCTGTAGGGTCAGTTATGCTTATATACTGGTATATAGGGCCTATGCCCAAAACAAAGCTTTTGTCGAAATGGTAGTTGAACAAGGGTGAACAACTTATAATTGTATAGTCGCCGAACTGTAGACCGAGTCCACCTCCAATAGAAACATGCTTCCAGAAATCATACCCTGAAGAAGGAGCGTTTTGGGTTGTGGGTGCAGGTTGCTTATCAGCAGGAGTCGGGCTATCCTCACGTGTATATTGAGCATGGGAAACAAGAGAAGAGATAACAACTATACCTACTAAGAAAAACTTTTTCATGACTACATGTGCCGGTTTCGGTACAATATTAACGTATCATCCCCTATTTTTATTTCACCTTTCGATGGGAAAGGGAAACTGGGAGCAGGTACGCCATCGCCAAGGGCTTTGCCCGAATAGAAAACCTTTGCTTCGTCCCACAGGTCTTTTTCTATAAACGATTTAAGCAGTTTTTCACCGCCTTCGACTATAACTGACTGAATATTACGTGTATATAGTTCGTTGAGCATACTTTGAAGCAGTTTTGCATCAAAAGGAAGGTTCACATATTCCACCCCATTATTGCCCGGGCTGGTTTGCTCAGTAAAAACCAATGTAGGGGCCTCTTTATCAAAAATATTTGAGTTAGTAGGTATTTTAAGGCTTTTGTCGAGTATAACCCGTAAAGGCGATTTACTTCCACCTGCCTTACGTGCTGTAAGCCTTGGGTTATCCATTATTACGGTATGGGTGCCAACCATAATAGCCTGTTCCTGTCCTCTCCACAGGTGAACCATTATTTCAACTTCATCCTGGGTTATTTTCTCGCGGGCCTCATCCTTGGTGCGTTTCCTGTCAATAAATCCGTCACTGGTCTGCGCCCATTTTAAAATAATATAGGGGCGTTTCCTTTCATGAAATGTAACGAAACGCTTGTTAACCTCAATACATTCTTTTTCTAATACGCCAATTTCTACGTTAATTCCCGCGGCTTTCAATTTCTCAATGCCTTTACCCTTTACTTCCGGATTAGGATCAACACAGCCAATAACCACATGTTTTATACCGCTGGCTATAATAGCATCGGTGCAGGGAGGGGTTTTACCGTGGTTCGGGCATGGCTCCAGATTAACATATAAAATAGCTTCTTTGAACCCCGCCTTGTTTTCAACCGAATTCAACGCATTAACCTCAGCATGAGGTCCTCCGAAAATGTCGTGGTGGCCTTCGCCCATAACTCCGCTGTCGCCTACAATAACGCAACCCACCATAGGGTTAGGGGCTACCCGTCCAAGGCCTCGTACCGCCAGCTCAAGGCAGCGGTGCATGTATTTGTCATGCTGGTTCATTGTGATTGTTTATTTTCGTTAATCAAAAATCAGGCCAATTAGTATAGGAAAATGACATTTGCAGAAGTAAAGAATAAACTTGAGAAAGAGCTGAACGGTTTTTATTCATCGGAAGAGATACAAAGCACGTACTTTTTAATCCTTAATAGTCTTTTACAAGTATCAAAAATAACAATCCTTTCAAAACCTGATAACTTAATAGATGAAATTAATTCACAAAGGATTCTTAATATCTTGGAAGGATTAAAGAAAAAAGTACCTGTTCAGTACTTGCTGGGTACAGCTCACTTCTATGAATTAGTGCTCGATGTAAACCCTTCTGTGCTTATTCCACGCCCCGAAACAGAAGAACTGGTTGACTGGATAATTAAGGATAATAAGGGCAAAAACCTTAACATACTCGATGTTTGTACCGGGAGCGGCTGTATTGCCCTTGCTTTAAAGAAAAACATGCCCCAAAGCAATGTTACAGCTATCGATGTGGATGAGGATGCCCTTGAAACAGCAAGCCATAACGCTGAAAAACTGGGTTTAGAGATAGAACTGATAGAAGAAGATGCGCTTGATATAAGCAATGAGTTAAAAGCTTCGCAATTTGATGTGATAGTGAGTAATCCGCCATATATAAAGGAATCGGACAAAAAATATGTAGGGGAAAATGTATATATGTATGAACCTCACATAGCGCTTTTTGTTCCCGATAACGACCCATTGGTATTTTACAAGGCTATAGGCCGGTTTGCAAAAAATAGTACTAAAACAGTGACGTTGTATTTTGAGATATATGAAGACATGGGCGATGAACTATGCAAAGTACTAAGTGAAATGGGCCTTAAGAATATTGAAGTGCGCAAGGATATTAATGGCAAAGACAGGATGCTGAAATGTAATTATATTTGTTAGTCATACTTTTTTATGGATAAGAAAGAAGCGGAAAAGGAAATAGCAAAGCTCTCGAAAGAGATAGAAGAGCATAATTACCGCTATTATGCAGAAGCAAAACCGACTATCAGCGACTATGATTTCGATATGTTGCTGGAAAAGCTTATTCGGCTTGAAAAGGAGCACCCTGACCTTGTAAAACCCGATTCGCCTTCGCAGCGTGTGGGTGGCGCTGTTACCAAAGAGTTTAATTCGGTAAAGCATAAATACCCCATGATATCGCTGGCTAATACTTATTCGGAAGATGAGCTGAACGATTTTGATACCCGGGTAAGGAAAGCGGTAGGCGACCATGTGGAATATGTGTGCGAGCTGAAATATGATGGTGTGTCCATAAGTCTTATTTATAAACATGGGGCATTGCACCAGGCCATTACCCGAGGCGATGGTGTGCAGGGCGATGATGTTACTACAAATGTGAAAACTATTCGCACTATTCCGTTAAAATTAAAGGGCCATGGTTATCCTGATGAATTTGAAGTGCGGGGTGAGATTTTTATTCCATTAAAGGTATTTGAAAAGATAAATAAAGAACGTGAAGAAATAGGCGAGGAGCCATTCGCTAACCCGCGTAATTCGGCTGCAGGTACTTTGAAAATGCAGGACTCAGCCGAAGTATCAAAACGTAAGCTCGATAGTACTGAGTACTATTTGCTGGGAGATAACTTATCCTTCACTACTCATGCTGAAAGTATAGAAAAGATAAAAGAATGGGGTTTTAAAGTATCAGAATATTATGAAGTGGTTCATGGCATGAAAGGCGTGCATGAGTTTATTCATAAATGGGAAAAGAAACGCAATGACCTGCCATTTGATATTGACGGAATTGTGATAAAAGTCAACTCGCTTAAACAGCAAATGACCTTGGGCTATACAGCCAAATCGCCGCGCTGGGCGGTAGCATTTAAGTATAGCCCCGAGAATGCTGCAACTGTACTTAACAGTATTTCATTCCAGGTGGGGCGAACAGGAGTAATTACACCTGTAGCTAATCTGACTCCCGTTTTGCTGGCAGGAACTGTTGTAAAAAGAGCTTCACTACATAATGCCGATATTATAGGTAAGCTCGATGTGCGAATTGGCGATACCGTTTTTGTAGAAAAAGGTGGTGAGATAATCCCCAAAATAACTGGCGTGGATTTAAATAAGCGTCCCGCTCATGCTGAAAAGGTTCACTTTATAACCCACTGCCCCGAGTGTAATGCCAAACTGGTGAGAGAAGAAGGCGAAGCGCACCATGTTTGCCCCAATGCAAAGAATTGCCCGCCACAGGTTACAGGCAGAATTATACATTTTGTGGGCCGCCGCGCTATGGATATTGAAAGCCTTGGTGGCGAAACCATTGAACAGTTTTATAAAGCGGGCCTTATTAAAAATATAGCCGACTTGTACGACTTAAAAGCGGAGCAGATTGTTCCCTTAGAGCGTATGGCTGAAAAATCGGCGGCTAATATTGTGGAAGGTATTGAGGAATCGAAAAAGGTGCCGTTTGAACGAGTGTTATATGCATTAGGTATAAAGCATGTGGGCGAGACTATGGCGAAGAAACTTGCATTCAGCCTGAAGTCGATGGATGCGCTTAGGCATGCTAATATGGAAAGGCTGCTTGAAGTACCTGATGTAGGCGAAGTGCTGGCGCAAAGTGTAATCAATTTTTTTGCCGATAAAGACAATGAGCACATATTGAGCAGGCTGCAGCATAAAGGCCTGAAGTTTGAATTAGCGGCTGAAGAAATTGCTACTTTCAGCGATAAGCTGGAGGGTAAATCTTTTGTGGTTTCGGGGGTGTTTGCCAAACATTCGCGCGATGAAATAGTAAACATGATTGAAAAGAACGGCGGTAAGAATGTAGGTTCTGTATCCTCTAAAACATCGTACATTGTAGCCGGAGAGAATATGGGGCCATCGAAACTGGAGAAGGCTAAAAAACTCAATATCCCCATTATTACCGAGGACGACTTTCTTAACATGATAAAATAGATACCACTACTGATGAACAGAGGCCGTTTTTTACTTTATCCATTTGCTTTGATGTACCGCGTAATAGTTGTTATACGCAACATTATGTTCGATTCAGGCATTTTGCGCTCCAAAAAGTTCCCCATCTGGACTATATCTGTGGGCAACCTTTCTGTAGGCGGCACAGGTAAGTCCCCACATATAGAATACCTTATCCGTTTGCTGGGTAATTTGTCTTCCTATAAAAACCTGCATATATCTCCAGAACGTACCGCCATACTCAGCCGTGGGTATGGAAGAAGCACTTCAGGTTTTTTACTGGTAAATGAAAATTCTTCTGCGCAGGAAATAGGCGATGAACCTATGCAGATGAAAATGAAGTTTAAGGATATAATGATTGCGGTTGATGAGAAAAGGGCGAGAGGCATAACCAAGCTTATGGAGATGAACAAGGACCTGAACCTTGTGCTACTTGACGATGCATTTCAACACAGGTATGTGCAGCCATCGGTTTCTATTCTGCTCACTAACTACTACAAGCCTTTTTATGAAGACAGCATGATGCCCACAGGTTCGTTGCGTGAACCGGTAGGCGGTTACAGGCGTGCCGACATTATAATTGTTACCCGCACCCCGCATGACATACTTGACGTAGAGAGGAAAATGATTATTAAAAAGATAAAACCCTTCCCTCACCAGAAAGTATTTTTCTCTAGTGTTATTTACCATGAAATGACCCCTGTGTACGATGTTGCATTCTTCGGAAAGAAAGTCACCAAAGAGACAACGGTTATATTGCTTACAGGTATTGCCAATGCCAACGATTTCAGAAAGCATGTTCAAAAGCAGGCCAGAGAGGTTATACATATCAGTTACCCCGACCATCACTGGTATTCATTGGTTGAGATAATGAAGGTGAAGGATATGTTTAACAATATTTCCAGCGCTGATAAAATTATACTTACCACTGAGAAAGATGCAGCTCGTTTGCACCAGGCAACCATAACGGAGCAGTTAGAAAAACTGCCTGTATTCTATACTCCAATACAGGTGAAGATTAAAGAAGAAAGTGAATTTGAGGAAATATTAGTGCGCCACCTGGGTTCCTACCAGCTGTATAATCCAATACAGAAGATAAAGGTATAATCATTTTTAATCCCGAAGGGATTTAACGTTTATAGAAAGGAATAGCATAATGAGAAAACGATGCCGAAGGCATCGAACTATTTTCTTTTATACCCATTCAGGGTATTCATTAACAAAGAAGCAATAGTCATTGGCCCCACGCCACCGGGAACAGGTGTTATATAACTGCATTTTTGAGCAACCTCATCGAACTTTACATCGCCTGCAAGACGATAGCCGCTTTTCTTGGTAGCATCAGGTACACGGGTAATACCAACGTCAACTACAACAGCCCCTTCTTTTACCATATCGGCTGTAACACTTTCCACTTGTCCTGTGGCGACAATCAGTATATCAGCTTGCAACGTGTATTTCTTTACATCTTTTGTCTTGCTATGGCAAATAGTTACGGTGCAGTTACCGGGTGTTGTATTACGCACCATAAGAAGACTCATAGGCAATCCCACAATATGGCTACGGCCCATTACCACACAATGTTTACCTGAAGTTTCAATTTTGTATTTATCGAGTAATTGAATTACACCATAAGGAGTAGCAGGTAAATAAGCAGGCATGCTGAGCGCCATTCTTCCCACATTTTCTGGGTGAAAACCATCTACATCTTTATCGGGAGAAATGGCATTGATTACTTTGCTATCGGAAATATGTTTAGGCAAAGGCGATTGAACAATAAACCCATCGAGAGTTGTATCGTCGTTTAGTTTTTTAATCTCATTAAGCAGAGTGGCTTCATCAATTGTATCGGGTAGTTTTATCAGGGTAGACTTAAATCCAACACGCTCGCATGCTTTTATTTTACTTCCAACATAAGTCTCACTTGCTGGATTATTACCCACCAGCACTACAGCCAAATGTGGAGCACGCTTGCCTTGCTGCAGTATTTTATCAACCTCAACTTTTATCTCGTCCAGTATAGTTTCTGAAGTCTTTTTGCCGTCGAGGAGCTGCATATCTTTTATTTGATTTTCGAGTAACGATTAACGAAGATATTTTTTAACATAGAGGTCACAGAGATTACAGAGTTCCGCAGAGAATATCAATTCATAATTCATAACTCAAAATTCAAAATTACTTATTGAACGGCATCTTTCCCGCCATTTTCATCATATTGGCCATGGCGCTTTTGTTATTCATCAGTTTCATCATCTTATGCATGTCCTCAAACTGCTTGATGAGTCTATTCACTTCCTGTATACTTGTACCACTGCCATCAGCTATTCTTTTGCGGCGGCTGCCATTCATTAATTCAGGGCGGGCACGTTCTTCAGCTGTCATTGACTGTATAATAGCCTCAACATGCTTGAACGATTTCTCATCTATATCTGCATCCTTCACCGCGCTACCCATACCGGGTAACATGGCTGCAATATCTTTTATATTGCCCATCTTCTTAATCTGCTGCAACTGGCTCAAAAAGTCGTTGAAGTCGAATTGGTTTTTGGCTAGTTTCTTTTGCAGTTTCTTGGCTTCTTCAACATCAAACTGCTCCTGCGCTTTTTCTACAAGGGTAACAATATCACCCATGCCCAATATCCTGTCGGCCATACGGGCAGGGTAGAACACGTCCATAGCATCGGCCTTTTCACCTGTACCTACAAACTTAATAGGCTTATGCACCACAGCACGGATTGATAAAGCCGCACCACCACGGGTGTCACCATCTAATTTGGTAAGCACCACACCATCAAAGTCGAGCTTTTCGTTAAATGCTTTTGCTGTATTTACCGCATCCTGACCGGTCATGCTATCTACCACAAAAAGTATCTCCTGCGGTTTCAACGCTTTCTTCAGTTCTGCAATTTCATTCATCATCTGCTCGTCTACTGCAAGGCGGCCGGCAGTATCGACAATCACCACAGTGTTCTCGTTCATCTGGGCCTGCTTTATAGCAGCTTTGGCAATAGACACAGGGCTCTTCTCATTTTCATCGGCATAAACCTCAACCCCCAGTTGTTCGCCTAATGTTTTTAATTGCTGTATAGCGGCAGGACGGTAAACGTCGCAGGCAACAAGCAAGGGCTTTTTACCTTTTTTATTTTTAAAGTAGTTAGCAAGCTTGGCTGAGAAAGTTGTTTTACCTGAACCCTGCAAACCAGCCATAAGTATCACGGTTGGGTTAGCGATAAGCGGAATAACACTTTCGCCACCACCCATAAGCTTGGTAAGCTCTTCGTGGGTTATTTTAACAAGCAATTGCCCCGGAGATACTGCTGTAAGCACGCTTTTACCTAATGCCTCCTGCTTTACGGTATCGGTAAAATCTTTTGCTATTTTATAGTTTACGTCGGCATCAATAAGGGCCTTGCGTATTTCCTTTACGGTCTCCGATACATTTACCTCGGTAATCGTACCCTGGCCCTTGAGCATTTTAAATGCCCGGTTTAATTTATCTGTTAGGCTATCAAACATATGTCAAAAAATAGGAATGCGAATTTAGTAAAATTACCCCTCTTTCATCTCCCCTAAAGGGGAGACAGCATAAAACCTCTCCCCTTTAGGGGAGCCGGAGGGGTTTAGTTTTCCTGTTTCGCTGCTAGCAAGTAAAGTACAGCCATGCGGATGGCTACACCGTTTTCAACCTGGTCGAGGATGATAGATTGGTCGGAGTCAGCCACATCGCTGGTTATTTCCACACCTCGGTTTATAGGGCCCGGGTGCATTACAGTTATCTGCTTCTTGAGCGAGTTGAGGCGTTCTTTATTGAGCCCGTATTGCATGGTATATTCCCGCAGCGAGGGGAAGTATTTTATGTCCTGCCTCTCCATCTGTATACGCAGCATATTAGCCACATCGCACCATTCAAGGGCTTTCATAAGGTTGTATTCTACCTTTACACCCAGCATGCCAATGTGCTTGGGTATTAGCGTAGGAGGTCCGCATACTAGTACCTCAGCGCCAAGTTTTTGCAGGCAGAATATATTCGAGAGCGCCACACGTGAGTGCAGGATATCACCTATTATGGCTACTTTCTTACCGCGTACCTCTCCATATTTTTCACGTATAGAGAAGGCATCGAGAAGGGCCTGTGTGGGGTGTTCGTGGGTGCCATCGCCGGCGTTTATTATTACAGAGTCAACATGCTTGGAGAGGAAGCTGCATGCACCGGGGCTGGGGTGGCGCATTACAATCATATCAACCTTCATGGCCAATATGTTGTTTATAGTATCTATCAGTGTCTCGCCCTTTTTTACCGAGGAAGATGATGCCGCGAAGTTGAGTGTATCCGCACTCAGGCGGCGTTCAGCCAGTTCAAATGATATGCGTGTGCGGGTACTGTTTTCGAAAAATACGTTGGCTATGGTAACATCCCTTAGCGAAGGGACTTTCTTTATCGGGCGGTTGATGATTTGCTTAAAATTGTCGGCGGTAGAAAAAATAAGTTCAATGTCGTTGGCTGTTACGTCTTTAATTCCTATCAGGTGCTTTACGCTTAACGACTCACTCATCTTCTGTTTTTATTTTTCGTTCATAATTAGCCAAACTCTATCGTTGCCGTCAGTTTCTTTCCATTCCGCCTTCACATTCTGCGATACAATGGTATCTACACGTTTGCCCACATAATCGGGTTGTATGGGCAGGTGGCGGCTGTAACGGCGGTCTATCAGCACCAGCAGTTCAACCTTTTTGGGCCTGCCGAAGTCGAGCAGTGAATCGAGACCGGCACGTATGGTGCGGCCCGTGTATAGCACATCATCTACCAGTATCACGTTCTTATCTTCTATAATAAAGTTCATGTTCATGGCCTTGGGCATAACAGGTGAGCGCTTGCGGTAATCGTCGCGGTAAAAGGTGGCATCGAGCTCGCCGAAGGATATGTTTTTGTTTTTGGTAAGGGCGCTTATTTTGGTGTGCAGGCGGCGGGCCAGGTAAATACCGCGGGGCTGAAGGCCAATGATAACGGTATCCTTAAAATCGTCGTGGTTCTCAATAAGCTGGTGGCAAAGGCGGTCGAGGGTTATCTCTAGGTCTTGACTCGAAAATAATTGTTTTCTCTTCATCAAGGGTTCAAAGTTATAAAAAAGTAGCTTACGCAGACTTTTTTAATTAGGAATTAGGAATTAAAAATCAGGAATCGAGAAAGAGACTAGTCAATATTGGCTTTAAGGCGCCTATATAGAGCAATGCAAAGGTTTATCAGTGCTATTCCCCAAAGAGCAAATATGAGCATAGTCATTAAGATGTTATCGTGGTCGAAATAGGCATGTAGGTTTTCCATTTCGAGCATATCTTGTATAAATACAATCAGCTGGAAGAAATAATAAAGTACTATGGCGTAAGCTAATGCTATGAGTATAGAGAACCCTCTTTTCCTAACTTTTATGAGCCCCCAATGGGAGAGGAATGAAATAGCTGCAAATCCTAATAGAAGTGCCAATAGAAGTATCCATTTCATAACGTAGTAATAGAATATAAATTTAAGAATATTTGGTTTAATTGCGTTAGGGATAGAAGTGAAAACCCTGCAGTCCCGAGTACTCGGGACGAGGAGTTGAAACGTATAGCCCGACCCGACCGAAGGAAGGGAACGCCCTAGTAAAGTAGAGATTCTTCGCTTCACTCAGAATGACAAAACCCAAGGGAAGGAAGGGGCCGCAAATAAAAACGGGCACGCTGTTGGCGTACCCGTTCTATTATAAACCGTTGAGGTTATTTGTTCTCCTCGTCTTCTTTAGCTTTCTTTTCCGATTTCTCCATATCCGATTTAAGGTTGGCAAGTTCGTCTAAGTCGCCAAGGGTAGTCTTTTCAATAGAGCCCCTGATTTTCTTAACGGCGCTGCGCGCGTCCTTAGCATCGGCCCTGCGGCCTGTTGCTTTTTCTGCTTTTTCATCGGCTACGGTGTCTTCCTTAATACGGCTGTGAGAAAGGATAATCTTCTTAGAATCCTTGTTGAACTCAATCACCTTAAAGTCGAGCACTTCTTCGGCCTTCGCAGGTACTCCGTTTTCCTTAATAAGGTGTTTCGAAGGAGCGAATCCTTCAACACCGTAAGGGAGCATAACGGTAGCGCCTTTGTCGGTCATGTTGGTAATGGTGCCACGGTGAATTGAATCCATGGTGAAGATAGTTTCAAAGGTATCCCATGGGTTTTCCTCAAGCTGTTTATGGCCAAGGCTCAACCTGCGGCTTTCCACGTTTACATCAAGAACGGTAACATCAATCTTATCGCCAATCTTGGTGAATTCCGAAGGATGCTTGATTTTCTTGGTCCATGAAAGGTCGCTGATATGGATAAGGCCGTCTATGCCTTCTTCCAGTTCTACAAACACACCAAAGTTGGTGAAGTTGCGAACGGTACCGACATGTTTCGAACCTTTAGGATACTTATCGAGTATGTTAGCCCACGGATCAGGGGTAAGTTGCTTAATACCTAAGGTCATTTTCCTTTCTTCCCTGTTCAGGGTAAGTACAATGGCTTCGGTTTCGTCGCCTACCTTAAAGAAATCGTGCGCAGTACGCAGGTGCTGGCTCCACGACATTTCTGATACGTGAATAAGGCCTTCAACACCCGGAGCTATTTCTATAAATGCTCCATAGTCGGCTACAACCACAATTTTGCCTTTCACCTTGTCTCCAACCTTCAGGTCGGTGCTCAGTGAATCCCAAGGGTGGGCGCTCAATTGTTTCAGGCCAAGCTGAATGCGTTTCTTTTCGTTATCGAAATCGAGGATAACCACGTGAATCTTGTCACCCAACTTAACCACCTCTTCGGGATGCGTAATGCGGAACCACGAAAGGTCGGTAATGTGAATGAGGCCATCTACGCCGCCAAGGTCGATAAACACACCATAGCTGGTAATGTTCTTAACGGTACCTTCCAGTACCTGTCCTTTTTCGAGCTTGCCGATGATTTCCTGTTTCTGTTGTTCAATTTCAGCTTCAATAAGAGCTTTGTGCGATACCACTACGTTTTTAAATTCAGGGTTAATTTTCACAACCTTGAATTCCATGGTTTTGTTTACGTATGCATCGTAATCTCTTACAGGCTTAACGTCAATTTGCGAACCGGGCAAGAAGGCTTCCATGCCGAATACATCGACAATAAGCCCGCCTTTGGTACGGCATTTAACATAGCCTTTAATAATTTCGTTGGTAGCAAGGGCAG
>JABDGY010000020.1:0-1506 GCA_013285805.1 Bacteroidota bacterium
GGGTTAGGATATACATTAATTTGTATTGCAGGTGCATTAAGTTCTCTTATACCGGTAACTGTGTCAGCATTATCCAAATAAAGTTTGCTGCCGGGTTTAGGTATACCTTTATGATAAATGGTAGAAGCATCATAAACTACAACTATTGTGTCAGGATTTCCTGATGCACTGTCATAGAAAATCGGAACACTACCCATTGTCCATGAAGTAGTTTTCATTATTTTCAACATACCTGCACCGAGTACGTTACGTTTACCACCACTGAAATGTGAAAGAACCACCTCGCAATATGCTGTATCAACACCATTTGGATAGTATTGATAATAGAAAGGGAAATTGGTTATCCTTGATTTAAATGGTTCACCTTCTTTAACAGTAGAACCACTAATGCCGATATTAATGTTTCCTGTCATTAAAAGACCAGCCGTATCAGGATAAGCGAAGCCATATGTTTTAAGGTCAGCCGAGGCTGTGCTGTTAAGAACTACTGATTCCACAAGGGCTGAATATTTGCCCGAATATACTGTATCAGAATTTCTGAATACCGAAACGGGAGTCGCGGGAGAACCGAAGAAGGTAGCGTCATTAAAGAAATTGAAATCCCACCATCCAGTGGAGCCATTACCACCATTAGGGTCCATTGCAGTTGAAACAAGAGCATCGGTTTGCCAACTTTCAAAACCTGCATTAATTATCTGTGCTTTAGCAGAGAAAGCACCAACGATAAGAGTAGCTAGAATAAGTAAATGTTTTTTCATAATAGTGTATTTGTAGTGACAAATGTAGCAATTTCCCCTGATTTGGCAAATTATTTAACAGGGTTTAACAAATAAGGGTGCAGGATGCAACTCATTAAATATGGCTTTATAATTCAAAAATTGCAGTTAAGTTTGCGCTCATTATGAATAACGAAGAACTGTTTAAGAATGTAATATCGCATTGCAAGGAATATGGATTTATATTCCCCTCGAGCGAGATATACGACGGACTTAGCGCCGTGTACGATTACGGCAGCTATGGAGCCGAACTGAAGAGCAACATACGTTCCTACTGGTGGAAAGCCATGGTGCAACTGCATGAGAATATTGTAGGCATTGATGCCGCCATTTTTATGCACCCTACCACCTGGAAGGCCTCGGGCCACGTAGATGCTTTTAATGACCCGCTTATAGATAATAAAGATTCCAAGAAGCGCTATAGGGCTGATAACCTGATAGAAGATTACCTTGCCAAGCAGGAAGATAAGATTGAAAAAGAGGTAGAAAAGGCCAAAAAGCGTTTTGGTGAGAAGTTCGATGAGGCTTTGTACCGCACTACCAACCCAAGGGTAGTTGAAATTAAGAATACTATTGATACTGTTCATGGTCGTTATAAAAAGGCCATGGAAGATAGTGACTGGCCCGGGTTAAAGCAAATAATTGTTGATTGTGAGATAGTTTGCCCCATATCAGGTACTAAAAACTGGACCGATGTAAGGCAGTTTAACCTGATGTTTTCTACCAGCAT
>JABDGY010000020.1:1516-32587 GCA_013285805.1 Bacteroidota bacterium
ATGGAAGAAACGTCGAACCTGTTATACCTTAGGCCCGAAACTGCACAGGGCATATTTGTAAACTTTTTAAATGTGCAGAAGACCACCCGCATGAAGATACCTTTTGGTATTGCGCAAACGGGCAAGGCTTTCCGTAACGAGATTGTAGCAAGGCAGTTCATATTCCGGATGAGAGAGTTTGAGCAGATGGAGATGCAATTTTTTGTACAACCCGGCACCGAGCTGGAGTGGTACGAATCGTGGAAGAAAAAACGTTTGGCATGGCACCATAGTTTGGGATTCCCAAATGAGAAATACCGTTTCCACGACCATACGAAGTTGGCGCACTATGCCAATGCCGCTTGCGATATTGAGTTCCAGTTTCCATTTGGTTTTAAAGAATTAGAGGGTATTCACTCCCGCACCGATTTCGATTTGAAAAGCCACGAAAAATTCTCGGGCAAAAAGCTGCAATACTTCGACCCGGAAATGAACAGCAGTTATGTGCCTTATGTAGTAGAGACATCGGTGGGGTTAGATAGATTGTTCCTGGCTGTTATGTCGCAATCGCTGCAACAAGAGAAGCTGGAGGATGGCACAACACGCGATGTGTTGAAACTGCCTCCGTTCTTAGCTCCTGTAAAATGCGCAGTGCTGCCATTAATGAAGAAAGATAACCTTCCTGAAAAAGGATTGGAGATATTCAACAAGCTGAAGCTGGTTACATATTGCCAGTACGATGAAAAAGATTCTATCGGTAAGCGGTACCGCAGGCAAGATGCTATTGGCACTCCATACTGCATTACCATCGACCACCAGACGTTAGAGGATAATACCGTTACTATCCGCGAACGAGATACTATGAAGCAAGACAGGATTGCAGTTAGCGAAGTGGAGAAGATAGTAAGAGAAAGAACGGACATGGTTGAAGCGCTTAAGAAGCTATAATTTCTTTTGCAATTTCGTTAGGGTTCAGTTCTGTAAATTGTTTTTTATGAATGGTTGAAGGCATGCGTTTACCAATTCCATGGTCGTAACTTTTATCGTAATAGACTAAACTAATTTCGCAGGCTGTTTTTAAATCGCCTTGCTGTATGGCTTCTATAGCAGCTTTGGCATTTTGGAAGCCTACACGTTTCTTTATCTTTTCTATGGAGCCAATCAATTCTTCTTTTGAATAAGTCCCATACGTTTTTACTAAATACTCAACTCGTTTTTCAAGCGGTAAATCCACATAGTGAACTTGTGTTGCGCGCATTTGCTGGAAGAAAGCCATAGGCACTAAACGCTTGCCCACATTCTGGCTTTCATCTTCTACCCAAATTGTTTTATCGGTTGGTATTTTCATTAATTCCACTGCCAGTTCATTTTCAAACATCTCCTGTGTAGGTTGCGGAGCCTCGCCCAATGAGCCAAATGCAGAACCTTTGTGATGAGTGAGTTCTTCCAAATCAATAATCGTTTGCCCCTGGTTTGCCAGTTCCTGTAATATCAATGTCTTGCCGCTGCCCGTTCTTCCTGCTAATATTTTAATAGTACGTGGTTTAGCAAAACTTTCAAGCACCATACGCCGGAAAGCTTTATAATCTTTCTGTAAGGTGTATACTTTAAACCCATACCATTCGAATAGCCATGCCATTCCTCCGCTGCGCATGCCGCCCCTCCAGCAATGCACAAGCAAAGTGCCGGTATTTGAAATGGCCTCGGCCTGTTTTATAAACGCTGTAAACTTTGGGCTAACCAGCTCCATGCCTTTCATCATTGCGGGCTTTTTGCCTTCCTGTTTGTAGAGTGTTCCTATTATCGCCCGTTCATCGTTACTGAACAGCGGAATATTCACCGCTCCCGGAATATGGCCATGTTCAAACTCTGCCGGTGTGCGAACATCTATTACAGGGTGTTGCGCCGAGAGCTTAAAAAATTCGGGTGCGCTTAACGATTGCATACTATACGCTTGACTGTTTCTTCTTCAGCAATTGATAAATGGGTAAGCCCAGCAGCACTATTATAATACCCGGCAAGGTATTTTTCTGGGTGTTTTTATCTATCAGCAAATCAATACATATTGCACCGGCCGTAATTATATATAGTGCAGGCAAAACCGGATATGCAAAAACCTTGTAAGGCCTTTCGGCGTTCGGTTGTTTTTTACGCAGTATAAATATGCCGGCTATAGTAAATATGTAAAAAAGCAGTGAGGCTATTATTACATAGTCAAGTAAGTCGTTGTACTTGCCGGACAGGCACAACACGCACGCCCAGATACATTGAAAAACCAAAGATTTGGCCGGTACGCCTTTGTTGTTAAGCTGTGTGGCCTGTTTAAAAAAGAGGCCGTCCTGCGCCATAGCATAGTAAAGGCGTGCGCCCGATAATATTATACCGTTGTTGCATCCGAATGTAGAGATGATAATAAGCCCTGCCATAACGTAGGTGGCTGCATTGCCCAGTATTATTGATACAGCTGCGGTTGCCACGCGCCCGTCTTTTGCATATTGTATGCCTTGCTGCATTACATCTGTTCCGTTTACCGAACCATGCAGGGGAAGTATGCACAGGTAAGTAATGTTTGCCAGGATGTAAAGTATGCCCACCATTAACGTTCCGAAAAGCAATGCCAGCGGTATGTTGCGGCCCGGCCTTTTTATTTCAGCCGATATAAAGGTTACATTGTTCCATGCATCGCTCGAGAATAAAGAACCTACCATTGCCCCACCCATAGCGGCTAACAGCATCCAGCCCGTAAGGTTGGGGTTCAGCACTTCTCCTTTGTCTGATACTGAAGATGCGCTCCACATATTCTGAAAGTTATCGTGAATAAAATGCCCGTTGAATGCAACAATAAGCCCGACAATTATCAGCAGCAACAAGGCAATTATTTTGGTTGATGTAAATATGCCCTGCAGCATTTTACCCGTCTGTACTCCCCTTGTATTTATGTAAGTAATAATTACAATGGTAGCTATTGCCAGTAACTGCCCTGCCGATATTTTCAGAAAGCCTAAGTCTAAAATAATGTTGGTGGTGCCTACCGCGGGAATAAATACTGCTGTGTATTTGGCAAATGCAACTGCCACTGCTGCAATGGTACCTGTTTGTATTACTGCAAATACCGTCCACCCATACATGAAGCCCAACCTGGGGCCATAGGCTTCTTTCAGGTAAATATATTGTCCGCCTGCCTTGGGCATCATTCCTGCAAGCTCGCCATAACTTAGTGCCGCCATTAGCGTAATTACGGCACTAACCACCCATGCCAGTAACAGGTAACCGGGCGAACCGAGTTGCCTTGACATATCGGCGCTTACTATAAATATACCCGACCCAATCATTGAGCCAGCCACTATCATGGTAGCATCGAATAGCGAAAGTGATTGCTTCAGGCTGTTTTCCATTGGGGTGAAAATACAGGTTTATTTGTAAACATAAGTCAATAGAACGCTGATGACGCTGATTTTGGCAGATTTACACTGATTTTATCTTAACTAAGGCCATTTTCGCGCAAAGGCGCAAAGACATTTCACCACTAAGACACTAAGGGCACTAAGATTCACAAAGACTTTCCTCATCAACACTCTTTCTCCGCTCTGTTTCTCTTTCTGCTATGGCATATAAAAACAATAACTTATCAATGAAATAACAAGGCATAAACAATAGAATTATCAATAAAAGGCTATTGTTATTGATTTTGTATGTGGCTGAAAACCAATAACGTTTATTGATAATAACAATGAAAATCATTTTAAATTCTTCACCACTAAGACACTAAGTAGTCACCCTGAGCCTGCCTGCCCTAAACTTGCTTCACGGGTCGAAGGGTTACCGCAGAGGGCGCAAAGATGCTTCGACAGGCTCAGCATGACAAAACACGCAAAGAGCGCAAAGAATCAAATTTACTATTTCAAAGAACTTTAACCTTCCGACCCCTCTCATTATTGCAAGGAGAGGAGCAGGGGTGAGGTTATACTACAAAATTAATTCGCGCACTTAAAAAAGAAAAGCAAAATGTAATGTTGTTATTAACACCCCCCTTATCTAGGTAATGCTTTCGTATACTTACTAGAGAAATGCGTATATTAGTTCTTATTAATGTCATGAAACACTCACTGATTCTAATACTACTCCTTGGATTTAAGCTCACTGCTTTTGGGCAGCAACCCGAATACCCTGACAGCGGCTTTACTATTAAAGTTGAGGCTAAGAATTTAACGATAAATGGTTTAAAGGAAGGAAAGTGGATTGAATATTTAGATGACCTTGAAAAAATCACCAGTTTCGAAAAGGCTCGTTTTTACCAATTAATTACTTACAAAGCTAACCAGCCTTATGGAATTAATAGAATATACATTATGAAAGGAAAATTCAGTGGAAGATTAATAGAGATAATCCCGTATACTAATGGCCAAAAGAATGGAATTGAAATATCTTATGATACTATTGGAAAGTTGGTATGCGAAGAACCCTGGGCAGATGGAAAATTCAATGGGCTTTTTAAATGGTACTATCAGAATGGCAAAACTATGCGTGAAACTCCTTACGCGGATGATAAGATTAATGGCGTGGAGAAAATATATTATGAAAATGGGAAATTAAGAAGTGAAGAACAATTTTCTAATGATACAGTGATAGGCGTATCAAAAACATTTTATGAGAATGGTCAGATAAGGTCGGAAGACCCTTATGTTAATGGCAAAAGAAATGGGATAGAGAAGTTTTACCACGAAAGCGGCGAGATATGGACTGAAACACCAGTTATTAATGATAAAGCAAATGGTATGGAAAAAGAGTATTATGAAAATGGGAAATTAAAAAGTGAGACAACGTTCAGAGATGATGTGCAGATTGGGAAAACTAAATACTATGATATAAACGGCAATGAAATAAAGCAGTAGCATAAAAGTGACATTGATAATATATAAGACATGAGTAATCCAATAGATAATAAAATCTTAGGCGAGATATTAAGGATAAAAGGTGAAATAATTGATAAGGTGAATTATATTGAAATGTCTATTAATAAAATTGTTTCCATATACTTTGCCAAGAAAGGGAAAGAAGTAGAACTAAGCGGAATAATAAAAGCATTGAACAATCCTTCATTATTATCTGCGGTGGAAAAGATATTAGATGAATTTAGACCACGAATCAATGGGTTAACAACTATTAAAGAATTGGAAGAAGCTATTAAATTGAGAAATAATTTTGCCCATTCTGTAATAGCCCCATATCCCGATCATCAGCATTTATTGGGCATTACTATCATGTATATCGACAAGAAGAGTAAAGAACACTATGTTAAAAAAGATTATTTGATGAATGAAATTACAGATAACTTAGAAAAACTTCATAATATGATTTCTCCTTTAATTGCATTAACCGATATTCTTGCAAATGAGAATAAGTAATAATGGCTTAATACAAACTAAAAACCCCTACAATACTGTCGGGGTTTTAGTTTTATTATGAGCCTGTTTGTTACAGGTTTTTTACTTTCTCTTTATGTTTTTTTACTCGGGTTATCCTTGTTCTATTTTCCTATGCATTGGTGCATAAACCAAATAGTAAATAATCGGCAGTATCAACAGTTGTAATATAACATCTGAAATTAATCCTCCAATCATAACTATTGCAAGTGGCTTCTGGGCTTCAGAGCCAATACCTGTACTAATTGCAGCAGGGAATAACCCAACCATATCTATTAACGCTGTCATCATTACTGGCCTAACCCTTTCACGCACTCCTTTATAAATAGATTCTATTAAATTATGTTTTAGCTCAATATTGCGTTTAAATGCACCTATTAATATTACCCCATTTTGTATAGATACGCCAAACAGGGCTATGAAGCCAATTCCTGCCGAGATACTGAAATTGGTATGAGTTAGAAGAAGTGCTATAATGCCACCAATGAGTGCAAATGGCACATTCAATATTATAATGCCCGAATCTCGCAAGCTTCCAAAAGAAATGAACAAGAAAATAAATATCAGCAACAGGCAAATTGGCACAACCTGTTTCAGGCGGTTAGTTGCTCTCACCTGGCTTTGGTATTCTCCAATCCAATCAATCTTATAGCCTTTAGGAACCTTAACATTACTGGTTCTGCGTTGGGCTTCTGCAATTGCACCGCCCATGTCTCTGCCTCGCACAGAGAACTTTACAGCAATAACACGTTGGTTATTGGTTCTGTATATATAACTAATACCTGTTTGTTCAGTAATCGTGGATATTAGCTTCAGGGGAACTTTACCGCCACTTAATGTTGGCACCATTAAGTTCCCTAATTCTTCAGGAGTTTGCCTGAACTGAGGTAAATAACGCACCCTCAGGTCAAACAACCTTTCGCCTTCAAAAACCTGCGTTGCTGCCTGTCCTCCTATTGCCATTTGTACAATGGCATTGGCATTAGCTGCATTTACTCCATATAAACCCATTTTACTTTGTTCCAGGTCAATCTTAAGTTCGGGTTGTCCGAGGTTCTTCAATATTCCTAAATCTTCAATGCCTTTTATTTTAGAGAGAGTATCAAACACTTGTTTCGCTTTTTCATTGAGCACAGTAAAATCGTCTCCCGAAATTTGGCAACCCAGCGCGGCATTCATACCTGAAACGGCCTGCTCCACATTATCACGAATAGGTTGGGAAAAATTAAAAACTACTCCAATATGTTTTGAAACAAACAGGTTATTCATTTCATCAATCAAAGAGTCTTTACTGATTTTTCGTTTCCATTCTTCAGTAGGAAGCAGGATAACGTCGCATTGAATATCTGAAAAAGCTTCCGGGTCTGAACCATCATCGGGCCTTCCGGTCTGCGAAACCACCGTTTTAACTTCGGGAAAACTTTTTAATTCTTTCCGCATACTGTCTGCCAATGCAGCCGAGTTTGAAAGAGTTACTCCTAAAGGTGTCTGGGCTTTCACCCAAAGCGCACCTTCATCTAAATGAGGCAAGAACTCGGAACCTAAATAACTGGCAATGAAAATACTTCCAATCAGTAATAATATTGCCAGTGTAAGGCTTGTTCGTTTATGCCCAAAAGTGTAGTTGAATACTTTAACATATCCCTTTTCAAGACCCAATACAATAGGGTTGTGCTTTTCATATACATTCTTGTTCAATAACAAATGAATCATTACCGGAACAAACGTGAGTGTAAAAATTAACGCGCCTAACAAAGCAAACCCAAGTGTATATGCAAGTGGCGAGAAAATTTTTCCTTCTACATCTTCGAAGGAAAAGATAGGGATAAGAGCCGTAATGATAATAACTTTTGCAAATAAAATAGCTTTTCCTCTATTGACACTAGTGCTTTTAATCCACCCCATTTTTGCTCTTTTATTGAATCTTTCTGCCCCTAGTTCCCTGTATTTGCTATCTAGTAATACGAAGCATCCTTCAACCATTACTACCGCCCCATCTATTATTATACCGAAATCAACTGCACCGAGAGAAAGCAAATTAACAGGCATGCCTTTTATTTGCATGCATATAAATGCAAACAAGAGTGAAAGAGGTATAATAAGAGCTACTATTAAGGTTGCCCTCCAGTCTGCCATGAATAGGAATACCAATGCCACAACAAGAATTATTCCCTCCAGAAGATTGTGCAGCACTGTGTCTGTACAATAGGTGATAAGGGTGTTACGGTCATAAAATGGTACTATCTTAACATCCGATGGAAGTACGGAAGTATTCAATTCATCTACTTTTGCCCGAACAGCTTTGAGTACTTCCTGAGGGTTTTTGCCTTTACGCATAACTATTACACCCTCTACTTCATCAGTCGCCGTATCCATACCTACCTTACCAAGGCGCGGCACATTATTTACTTTAACATTCGCTACATTTTTAACGAGTAACGGAACACCATTCATATTCTTGATGATGATGTTTTTTACTTCATCAATGTTATTTATTAATCCTATACCCCGCACAACAAGCGATTGCTCGCCCTGGTCTATTACATCGCCGCCAGCATTAATATTACTATTACTGACGGCTGTATATACATCGAGTGCAGTTATGTTATACTTATTTAGCAGGTTAGGGTCTACATCTATTTCATAATCTTTGGTGGGGCCGCCATAGGTATTAACATCTGCAACACCTTCAATGGATTTGAATTTACGCTCAATGACCCAGTTTTCAACTGTCTTTAGTTCAAGAACCGATTTGGTTTTGCTTTGAACTGTGAATCTGAATATTTCATCGGTAGGCCCATAAGGAGGCTCAACTTCAGCCTGAACATTCGGTGGCAATTGCACATTCCCCAGTAAATCCATTACCTGCGCACGGGCATGATAATCATCAACCCCATCATTAAAAATAATAGTGATTTGCGACAGGCCAAACATAGTAATAGAGTGAACAGATGTTTTTTCCTGCACTGAGTTCATTGCAATTTCAATAGGAATTGTCACCTGCCTTTCAACTTCTTCAGCGCCTCTGCCCTGCCACTGTGTAATGATAATTATCTGTGTATTGGTAATATCAGGATAGGCTTCAATAGGAGTTTTGTTATAGGCTATTACTCCAAGTATTCCAATAACAACAGTGGCAAGAAGAACAAATATTTTGTTCTTTAATGAGAAGCCAATTATATTTTTTACAATCTTGTTCATCTAATTGCAATATATTTTATGAGCCCGCAAACCTAGTGCGCTGTTATTAGAAAGTAGTTAGAAGGAAATTAATGGAGATTAGAGTTCCATTAATTTTTTTTAATGTTTGAATTCAACTCTATTCTAAATATAGTTTTGTACCGACAAACTATACTTATGGATATTTTGATTATTGAAGATGACCTTAAGGTTATGAGTTTTATTAAAAAGGGACTGGAGGAACATGGCTATATTATAACCGCTGCTTATGATGGTCAGACAGGAAGAAATGCGGCCGTTAAGAAAGACTTTGATTTAGTTATTTTAGATATAATGCTCCCTCATTTCAACGGGTTTCAGGTTTGCAGATATATACGAGAGCACAAAAAAGAATTGCCAATATTGATACTAACAGCACTGGCGGGAATAAATGATAAAATTGAAGCGTTTGAAAGCGGGGCCGACGATTATTTGACAAAACCATTTCATTTTGAAGAATTACTTATCAGGGTTAAAGCCCTTATAAGAAGACAACTTACAATAATATCAAGTAAACCAAATATATTGGGGGATTTAGCGATAAATTCTGCTGAGAAGAGGGTCTTCAGGAAGGATAAGGAGATATTTTTATCACTCAAAGAGTTTACTTTATTAGAAGTACTTATTGCGAATAAAGGGAGGGTGCTTTCAAGGGCATTTATAGCCCAATCTGTTTGGGGTATTGATTTTACCACAGGGAGTAACGTCGTAGATGTTTATATAAATTACCTCAGGAATAAAATTGATAAAGGCTTTTCAAAAAAACTTATCCATACAGTTACAGGGATGGGATATGTTTTGAAAGAAGAATAGGAGATCCTCCCATTTCAGGCGCATTTCAAAAGGTTAAGATTTACCTGACGTTTTATTATTAAAATTCTGATAAATAGTCAAATTCCTAAACTAAAAACCCCTGACCTTAGCGTCAGGGGGTTTCTGTTTATTGTGAACCAGTTAGTTACAGGTTTTTAACTTTCTCTTTATGTTTTTTTACCTGGTTGCGCAGGGCGTCGGCGCTTTCCGAAACAGCTTCTTCAAACGACTTGCACTGCCTTTTGGCAAATAGTTCGCCGGTGCGCGTCTGCAATTTTATTTCAGCAATTTTATTTTGTGTATCCTTCGATTTTTCAAGGCGCAGAAATACTTCGCCTCCCATAATACCGTCATAGTAATGGTCCAGTTTATCTACCCGTTCCTGGATAAAGTCTAACAATTTTCTGTCAGCATTAAAGTGAATGGACTGAATTTTAACTTGCATGGCCTTTAGTTTTAAGGGTTAGTGAATTTATTGATTATCTATCCTCGTGGGTGCGCCTGCTTATAGACGCGCTTGAGTTTTTCCAATGTGTTGTGGGTGTACACCTGTGTGGCCGACAGGTTGGCATGGCCCAACAGCTCCTTCACCGTATTAATATCGGCTCCATTATCGAGTATATGCGTGGCAAAGGTATGGCGCAAAACGTGGGGGCTTTTCTTTTGTAAAGTAGTTACGGTGCCCAGGTATTTTTTCACCATCAGGTAAACTTGCTTGTCGTGCATGGGGTCGCCATCTTCATGCGTAAAAAAGCAAGCGTTCTTTATTCCCAGTTTCTTTTTCTCGGCACGGTACTCTTCAATATATTTCTTTAAAAAGGGTGTTATGGGTATAATGCGCTCCTTGTTCCTTTTCCCCAGTACTTTTATAGTAAGGTTAAAAACATTCACATCGGCATCTTTCATGGTAATAAGCTCAGCACGGCGAATGCCGGTTGCATAAAACATCTCCAGTATAAGGTGGTCGCGCATACCATCAAAATTCTGCGGGAAATCGGCTACCTTAAACAGGGTTTCCATTTCCTTTTTATTTACAAATACCGGCAGGCGCTGCGGAGCTTTGGGTGCTGTTACCTTGGCCATGGGGCTTTTGGTTAGAACGCCTTCGCGCAGTAAAAACTTATAATAAGTGCGTAAAGTCGATGCTTTGCGTATAACAGTGCGTGCCGCTATCTTCTCCTGCATAAGCGATGCCATCCACGAGCGTATCATGGTTGAAGTGGCTTCTTCAGTTTTTTCTATCTCGTAAGTATCTTTAAGGTAGGCAGCGAACTGGTCCATATCATTCTGATAAGAGACCAGTGTATGTGGTGAATAATTCTTCTCGTGCTTTAAGTATTCCAGGAACTTCACTACCATAATGCCACAGTTCAGATTACCTTAACGAAGATAAGCCTAAAAAGTTCCAAAGCAAAGGATTTTAACACTTATTTGCACCGCTAATCTCCTCTTTAGGGGGAGACTACAGAGGGGTAGGCCAATTTTGCTACCTTTGAGTATTATTATACAGGTATATGCGTATAGCTATTTACGGACGTCCTGCACCATCGAACCTTACTGAACCCGTTAAGAATGTTTTTGCCCAGCTCGATAGCCTTGGGTTTGAATATATTATCCACGATGGCTTTTATACCTCGTTGCAGGATTTTATACCTTTTAAAAAACCACCCGAAACATTTTACGAAGAACTGCCTGCCGGTTCAGTCGACTACCTTATAAGCATTGGGGGCGATGGCACACTATTAGAGACTTTACCCTTTGTAGCCAAACCCGGCATACCGGTATTGGGTATAAATACAGGCCGGTTGGGTTTCCTTGCCATAGTGCCTGAAGAAAACTTTTCGCCTGCATTGGTGGCACTGAAGAACAAAAAATATACCATACAGAACCGTACCTTATTGCATGTAGATGCCAGCAACAACAACCTTTTCGGAAAGTATAACTATGCCCTTAACGAAGTGTGTATTCAGCGCAAGGATGCATCGACCATGATAACCATTCACACTTATCTCAATGGCGAATTCCTTAACTCCTATTGGGCCGATGGGTTGATTATTTCCACCCCCACGGGTTCAACGGCTTACTCGTTAAGTTGCAGCGGCCCTATTTTGTTACCCGATGATTCAAGTTTCATTATAACCCCAATTGCTCCGCATAACCTTAATGTGCGCCCCGTTGTTATACCCGATAGCTACACCATAAAATTAAAGGTAGAGGGCCGCAACCCTACCAACCTGGTTTCGTTAGATTCCCGTACCGAGGATATTGACTCATCGGTAGAACTGGAGATACGCAAAGAATCGTTCGGGGTGAAGCTGATACAGATACCCGGGCAAAGCTTTACCGAAACGCTGCGAAAGAAACTCAGTTGGGGGAAAGACATCAGGAACGAGTAATGGCGTTTTTAAAACAAGCTTTAACAGACAGATTACAGAAAGGCATTTGCACCTGCGTTTTTTTATTTATTTCTTCAACACTTTTCAGCCAGCAAGTTGAGCATTATACCGGCCACGGTTGCGACTGCTATATTTATCCGGGTGGGCCCGATACTACTAAAACCTATACACCCACTCATGACGAAATTGATTCGGCAGAGTTTGCTATTAAGCGCAAAATGGCCATGAAAAATCCGCCTAACAATATGTATGACCTGGTAAGCCTTGGAATAGATAATTTTGAGCGCCATTACCATGGCACCATTAACAAGAAAGGTAAAAGAGAATTGCGTATACATGGGGTTAATAAATCGAACACTAACGAGGTGTGGGTTACCTATTATAGCCTCTATACCGATAAGCTTTACGATTTTATTCTGTATGGAAGCCATTAAAGAAGAGATAGTATGCACCTATTGGGTAATTTAAACCGATTATATATTTTTGAAAATTATTAAACGCATTTAACCATGAAGAATACGATGCTTAAAAAATTAAGCCTGCTGCTTTTTATATCATTTGCATTTGTTTTAAATACGCATGCCCAATATAAAGTAGGCGACAAACTCGATAGCGGATTAGTGGCTTGGGTTGATGCCAAAGGTGAACACGGAATTGTGGTAACTACAGCCGATTTAGGAAAAATGAAATGGGACGATGCAATGAAAGCCTGCACCGCATTAGGTAATGGCTGGCACCTGCCCGATAAAGATGAACTGAATAAAATTTACCTGAACGAGCCCAAGATTGGTGGCAACTTTGTTAAAACACCGTATTGGAGCTCTACGGTATACAAGAATAAATTATCGTCATGGTACCAGAGCTTCACCAGCGGGGTGCAAGATGCCAACGATGTGAAGTCGCTGCATAATGTGCGGGCGGTGAAGACGTTTTAGAAAACTACAATCTTGCCTGAATACTTCTGTGCAGCATCTTGCAGCCTGATGAGATAAAGGCCGCTAAAAAGCCTTTGATTTAAAAACAGTGTAGTACCTTCAATAGAATAAGAAGGTGTGCAATCTTGCCCTAATAAATTATAAATGCGCAATGTCTTTAACGCAGTAAGCGAAATATTTTCGGTGTGAATACTGTTTTCTGAATTGTTGTAATAGAACTTCCCTTCCGGCGCTGGAACTTCTTCTATACCTGTAGGGCCGACAGTTACATACAAAGAGGAAGCATCGTTCTGGCAACCTGTTTTGGTCGTTTCAGTAACTGATACATAACCACTCTTAGTTCCGAAATCGACAACTATAGAGTTTGTACCTTGCCCGCTTTTAATAGTTGCTCCTGATGGAACGGTCCATAAATAAGTTGAACCCGTTGTAGCAGGCACACTGTAAGTAACACCTGTAGCCGATGCTACCACACTAATTGAACCGGTAATAGAGTAGGGGGCAGGAATCAGGTTAAAGAAATCGGCTGCCCAGTAGGTTGAATGAAAATTGGTTTCCTCAATAGCATAAGTGCCTGCTTGTCCGCCCTGGCGGGTACAAGAGCCTGTATCTACCGCAATGCCATGCGGCATGCCTTTAATGCTGTATGAATAAACTGCCGGGCCGCCCATACTATCGTTGTAAATAGACAAGGTAACATTGGTATTTCCCTGGAAAGCGCTATTAGTTGAATCAACAGTCTGGCTGGCGTGATTCATATAGGTCCATTGCTTTATAAGCTCGGCGGCGTTAGTAGGGCTTACCACTAAATCGGCTGTGCCCTGGCAAATCATAGCCTTAGGGTATGAGCCTGTATAGGCTGGGTTCTGCGCCTTCACCAAAGCTCCCCATTGTGCGGGCGTCATGGTTACCAATCCGTCCATTGCATATACTGCAGCAGTTGCATTGGTGGCTGCTTTATAAGGTACACCCGACATAATGGCTCCCCTGCTGAACACATCGGGGTAGGTAGCCATCATTACGGCTGTCATGGCTGCCCCTGCTGAAAGGCCGGTGACATAAATCTGCGAGGCATTAATGGAATAATTAGTTTGCATATAGTCTACCATCTGCTTAATGCTCAATGCCTCGCCCACATTACGGTTTGCATCGGTAGTATCGAACCAGTTAAAACAAAGGCTGCTGTTATTGGTGCTGGTTTGCTCAGGATAAATAACATAAAATTTGTGCAGGTCGGCCAGTTTGTTCCATCCGGTTTGGGTAGCATAAAGGCTGGCATTCTCGGTACAGCCGTGCATGGCCACCACCAATGGGGCGGGGCCGGTAATGCCTGCAGGCGCATACATATACATGTTCAGCCCTCCTGGGTTTGTACCAAAACTGCTAATAGGAGTAATGCTCTGCGACATAAGTGAAGAGGTTACAAAAAGGAAAATAAAAACGGGCAAAAAATATTTTTGTTTCATGATTCAAGTACAGGGTTACTATAAATCTGCTTCAACAAATATATTGATTTATATGATTTAGGTGAGAGTGTCTATTTATTCCTCACATACACCATATTTGCGGCTAATGCGTATTGCCTGAAATTTTCTTTTTCCATTGCGGTATAGAAAGCCAGGCCGCAGCCCGGAACAATCCTGTCGTGCAGTTCTATAATCATTACATCTACCTTGTCAATCCACTTCTTATAATTCTCTTTAAACACTTCTTTTTCGGTACCTTCTATGTCAATCTTCAACAGGTCAATTTTAGGAAAACCCGAATCGGCCAATATTTTATCGATGGTTATACCCGGAAAAGTGCCGGGGCCTGTTTCTGTTGTTTCCATTACCTGGAAGGCCGTTTTGCCTACCGATGTATTTACAATTTTCAAGTTGGTATTGCTCGTCCATATACCTGCCTGTATGCTTTTAAAATTGGGGTATGGCTTGCAGTTATTATTCAATGCCTCAACGTTCGAACCTTCCGGCTCAACAGCTATTACCGTGGCACCGGGAAACTTGTTCAGGAAAAGGATAGATGCATAGCCTGCATTAGCTCCCGTATCTATCACCAGCTTTACATCCTTCATGGGCGGCAGCTTAAACTCTTCGTGAAGGAAATTTTGTATGAAGTTGGTGCCATCGGTGGTTCCCAGCCTTACCTTAACAGGATATTTAATACCCGGCACATCAAATGAAACTACTTTATCTGATTTCTCTTTAGGGAATAAAGTGCGTGCCACCTTCACACCTTTAATTATACCGAACCTTTCCATATATGGAAAGTAATTGCTTATCCTGCTGCTAATGCTCATGGGGTTAATATTATAACGCCAAGCAAATATAAGATTTTGAAAAGAGAGAGTTGAAAGCCTTGCTATTTCTCCACTATAACTTTCCCACTCGATACCAATTGTCCTTGCTCGCTAATAACCCTGTATAGGTATAGCCCTGCAGGTTGGCCACTAATATCTATTTGAGTAATATCAGAGTTTAGTTTACCAGTATAGATTTCCTCCCCAAGAATATTATAAATTCCTATTTCTGATTTTTGGTTACCATTTCCTGATTGAATAGAAAATATACCATTATTGGGGTTGGGGAAAACCTGCAGGTTATTTTCTTCAGGAACAATATTATCTACTGCAGTTACTGTACAAATAGCATTATATATACCTCCGCTACCTACTTTACCACCACTATTTATCCTGCCACTATCTATGGTGGTAACATTTCCACCATGACTAAATGTACCTACATGAGTTACTCTGCCGCTATCTGTTATCGCCGTGAGACATCCGTTACCTAATGAATCAAGTTTAATAAAATAAACATTAATATTAGTTCCAGTAGGAGCATTATCTCCGGCTATAGCATAACCCATGTCTTTAGTCTGTATTATAGAATAACCAGAATTAGTGACTATACTACCTCCAATAACTTTAGTCCATTTTAAATTACCCATCGAATCTAATCTGATTACATAAACATTTCCGCCACCTGTTCCATATGAATTGGTAAATCCTGTTATTGCATAACCACCATCGTTAGCCTGTATAATAGAAAAACCTTCATCATCTTTCGGTCCGCCAATAGCTCTATTCCATTTTAAGTTACCTAATGAATCTAATTTTATAACATATACATCCGCTCCATTCGTTCCTGAATCCGTAACCCCTGTAATAGCAAACCCCCCATCTTTTGTTTGCGCTATTGAATTGGCCCAATCTCCGTTATTCGTACCTATTGTTCTAGTCCATTTAAGGTTTCCTAGGGCATCCAGCCTTATTACATATACATCCTCATCACCTGCACCATAGGAAAAAGTACTACCGGCTATAGCATAACCACCATCTTTAGTTTGTATTATCCAGTCACCCGCATCATCATTTGTTCCTCCAATAGTCTTTGTCCATTGTAAGTTGCCAGTAGAATCTAATTTGATTATATATACGTCACCAATACCTGCTCCATATGAGTCTGTTAACCCTGTTACCGCGTATCCCTTATCCTTAGTCTGAACTATTCCTTGCCCTTCTTCAGCATTAGTTCCGCCAATAGTTTTTGTCCATTGCAAATTGCCAACAGAATCAAGTTTTATAATATAAACATCATCACTCCCTGCTCCGAAAGAAAAAGTATATCCTGTTATTGCGTATCCATGGTCATTGGTTTGTATGATTGACCAAGCTATATCATTTTTGTCTCCGCCAATGGTTTTAGTCCACTGCAATTTACCAAGTGAATCTAGTTTAACCACGTAAACGTCTAACCCACCTGCTCCATATGAATCGGTAGATCCCGCCATTACATACCCGCCGTCATTTGTCTGCACCATACTGTATGCAACATTATCCTTTGTTCCATCAATTGTAATCGCGCCTTGTCTCAGTTGGGCAAAAAGCGAAGAATAAAACACGAAAATTGGAATTAGGAGTAGTATTATTTTTCTCATGGTACTTACAAATATAGCCAAAATAGGCTAGTAAGTCAAAGTCAGGCACAACGTAAATAACGCATTTAGCTGACCTTCTGTTTATTAGCAGTTCCGGCTATTGCAAAAGCAATTCCGCTATAAGCTAAGGCTAAAAATGTACTGGTAACTTCACCACCCCTGCCCTCGAATGGGTTGGCAATTGCTTTAGGTATGTGCAGGATTATAACCCAGATAAAAATCATTGTTCCCAATAGAGTGGCGCTTAATCTGCGTTTGATATTTAAAATAATTCCAATACCTGAAGCTATTAATGCAGCGCCTGCAAAATAAACCCAAAATAGCGGTAATGGCACCCACAATGGCATATAGTCTGCAGTATCTTTTGCATATAGAAAATGGTCGGTACCAAAACAGAGTATGGTTATGGAAAAGATAATGGCACCTAAGGGTATAAGCCTCGCCAATAAACTCATAAAGCGGTTTTCTTTTTTTTCTGAAAAGCAACCTGCAATTACAAATACTCCGGCAGCTAATGCTAATTCTTTTTCAGCATTCTCCCATTCTCCGAAGTCTAAATATTTATTGGTGGCAAATAATTGATAGGGAATAAAGTAAAAACAAAATATCAGCAGAAGCACAATTCCTAACACAAGAGAAATTGGCCTGACCTTTTTTCCAAAAGCAATACATGCCCCAACCAAAATAAGCAGGGCTCCGGAAATATAAGCCAGTATTGCAAGTCCGGGTATCCATGAATGTTTGGGCGGTATAAGCATGTAAGGGAAGTCGTGATAATAAATGGACTGAAAGCCCATTCCCATCATGGCTATGCCAAAGAAAATACGGCCGACACTTGATAGTTTTCCCATTGTTTTTGGGATTAGAGGTGGCGTACCTTGAGGTAATTACTTACCGTGGCAGTTCTTATACTTTTTACCGCTACCGCAAGGGCAGGGGTCGTTGCGCCCAACTTTTTTTTCGGCCTTTGCAGGCTGCTGAGGTTTGGGAGGAGGAGGTGCGCCGCCGCCTTGCTGCTGTGCTTGCTGCTCAATGCCCGATCGGCTGGTTTCATATTCCACTTCCTGAGGTTCTAATTCCGGAGCTTCCTGTATCTGGCTTGGGTTTTGTACAAACACCGCGCTCTTTAATAAGAACGATGATATGCTCTTGTTCATACGAACAACCATGCTCTTGAACAACTCAAACGATTCGAACTTATAAATAAGCAGTGGGTCCTTTTGTTCATATACCGCATTCTGCACTGACTGGCGAAGGTCATCCATCTCACGAAGGTGTTCCTTCCACTCATCGTCCATCACCGCCAGTATAACAGTCTTTTCAAGTTCGCGCATTACATCTTTTCCTTCGCTCTTGTAAGCGCTCTTAAGGTTAACCACTATGGGTATAGTGCGTAATCCATCAGAAATAGGAATCTGTATATTTTCAAAACGGTTATTGGCGTCTTCAAAAACATTTTTGATGAAAGGGAAAATTTCCTTCGCGATTTTTTCGCCTTTCTTCTGGTAGCCTTCCATGGCCTTTTCAAAAACCTTGTGAATTACATCTTCGGTAGTAAGTGAATTAAATTCATCTTGTGTTACAGGGCTTTCCGTAGAAAGTGTGCGCAGTAATTCAATTTTGAAACCTTCAAAGTCGTTATTTTCTCCGTGGTATTCGCCTGTAACAGCTTCACACACATCGAGGAACATATTGGCAATATCGAGCGAGAGCCTTTCACCAAACAATGCATGGCGGCGGCGGGTATAAATAACCTCGCGCTGCTGGTTCATTACATCATCATAGTCAATAAGGCGCTTACGCACGCCAAAGTTGTTTTCTTCCACTTTCTTCTGCGCACGTTCTATCGATTTGGTAATTAAAGCATGCTGAATTACTTCACCTTCTTCAATACCCATCCTGTCCATCATCTTGGCAATACGTTCAGAACCGAACAACCTCATCAGGTCATCTTCCAATGACACAAAGAATTGTGATGAGCCGGGATCGCCCTGGCGGCCTGCACGGCCACGTAACTGCCTGTCAACACGGCGCGATTCGTGGCGCTCGGTGCCCATAATGGCAAGTCCACCTGAATTGGCCACACCTCCACCCAGTTTAATATCGGTACCACGGCCAGCCATGTTGGTGGCTATGGTAACGGTACCGGGGTTACCTGCTTCGGCTACAATTTCAGCCTCGCGCTGGTGCAGTTTCGCGTTAAGTACATTATGTTTTAAGCCGCGCAGTTTTAACATGCGGCTCAGCAATTCCGATACTTCAACCGATGTAGTACCTACCAGTACGGGCCTTCCGGCCTTCACGCATTCCTGTATCTGGTCAATAACGGCATTATATTTTTCTCTCTTTGTTTTGTAAACCAAATCCTCCCTGTCATCGCGAACCATATCCCTGTTGGTTGGTATGGCAACAACCTCAAGTTTATAAATGGTCCAGAATTCACCCGCTTCCGTTTCGGCAGTACCGGTCATACCGGCAAGCTTATTGTACATACGGAAATAGTTCTGCAAGGTAATAGTGGCGTAAGTTTGTGTTTCCGCTTCTATCTTAACATTTTCCTTAGCTTCAATAGCCTGGTGCAATCCATCGGAATAGCGCCTGCCTTCCATAATACGTCCGGTCTGCTCATCTACGATTTTTACTTCGCCCTCCATAACCACATACTCCACATCTTTTTCAAAAAGGGTGTATGCTTTTAAAAGCTGGTTAATGGTATGTACACGTTCCGACTTGATAGAGAAATCGCGAAGCAGTTCATCTTTCATCTTCGCTTTTTCCTCGTCAGAAGCTCCGGTTTTTTCTATTTCGGCAATGCCTGAACCTACGTCAGTAAGAATGAAAAATTTAGGGTCCTCACCTTGCGATGTAATAAGGTCGATACCTTTATCGGTAAGTTCTACCGTATTATTTTTTTCGTCAATTACAAAGAAAAGCTCTTCGTCAACCTTCTGCATTTCCCTGCCATTGTCCTGCAGGTAATAGTTGGTTGTTTTTTGAAGAAGCGTTCTGTTTCCTTCTTCACTCAGGAATTTAATAAGGGCCTTATTTTTAGGCAATCCACGATGAGCGCGTAAAAGAGGCAAGCCGGCTTCTTTTTCATTTTTCGCCTCAAGCAATGCCTTAGCATCCTGCAGGTACTTATTGATGATAGTACGCTGGGCATTCATAAGTTTTTCAACCCGGGGCTTCATCTGGAAGAACTCATGCTTATCGCCTCGGGGGGTAGGGCCTGAAATAATGAGAGGTGTACGGGCGTCGTCAATTAACACTGAATCGACCTCATCGACAATGGCGAAGTAATGTCCGCGTTGCACAAGGTCTTCCGGTGAACGGGCCATATTATCGCGCAAATAGTCGAAACCATATTCATTATTGGTGCCGTAAGTAATATCTGCTAAATAAGCGTTTCTGCGGTCTTGCGAATTAGGTTCATGCCTGTCTATACAATCAACCCTTAGGCCATGAAACTCAAATATAGGGCCCATCCATTCCGAGTCACGTTTGGCAAGGTAATCGTTAACTGTTACCAGGTGAACCCCACGCCCTGAAAGGGCATTAAGATACACAGGGAATATAGCCACAAGTGTTTTACCCTCACCTGTTGCCATTTCGGCAATTTTACCAGAGTGCAATACGGCGCCGCCAATAAGCTGAACAGGATAGGGAATCATGTCCCACTTTACATCGTGCCCGCGAACGCTCCATGAACTATTCCATAAAGCTTTATCGCCTTGTATCTTAATATGCTTGAAGTCGGCTGCACGGTCCCTATCCCATTGTGTGGCAGTTACTTCAAGGGCATCTTTTTCTTTAAAGCGCCTGGCTGTTTCGCGTACTACGGCAAATGCTTCAGGCAATATATCCTGAAGTTCTTTGGCCATATCGGCCAGTATATCTTTTTCCAGCTTGTCAATCTCTTTGTATAGCTCTTCTTTTTCCGCTACGGGCAAATCATCCTGGCCCTCAACTTTGGCCTTCAGCTCAGCTTTCCTGCTTTCATTGGCGCTAACTTTATCCTGTATGCGCTTTTTAAACCCGGCTGTTTTGGCACGCAATGCGTCATCACTTATCGAAGCAAATGATTTCTCAATTTCAATACTATTATCTACTATGGGCTGAATTTCTTTTACATCCCTATCGTGCTTACTACCAAATACCTTTTGTAACGTATTAACAAAACCTTCTAACATGGCTTATACTTTTTTTAAGAATAGCAAAAATAACGCAAATTCCCGCACGGCGGGATATTTCGTTTTCAGATATTTAAAGGGACGGTTCCGGGCCTAAAATACTTCACCCAGGTTGAAGAATATACCTTGTGAGCCGCCATTGCCAAAAGCATAGTCAATGCAGAGGTTGGTATCGGAATAACGGTTCATTTTTATACGAAGGCCTATGCCCTCGCCCGTATTAATGGTTTCAAATTTATTACTGGGGTATTCAGGTACAGTTTCTCCGTTTAGAAATACTACCCCTCCCAGCAAACCATTATTTGTTATCTGGAAGCGATATTCCCCTTCAAGATAGGCTAAACTGCTACCTCTATATCGGCCTTGTATATAGCCCCTGCCGCTATTGGCATAAGTATCCCAGCCGGTACTTGGCAAGTCGAAATAGGGGACTGTGCCACCGTAGGTAAATTCGTTCCAACTCCAGAATGCCAGAACATTCTCGCGGTTACCGACTTTAAAATACTTTCTCATTTCTATTTGCACCGATTGCCACTCATTATTGCTTCCTAATAATGGGGTGTTATACCTGTATATAATACTTCCAAAAGCGGCCTCCCTGGGATTATTGGTGTTCGTTCTGCTATCGTATTTTATATGCGCCACAAAACCCGATGAAGTAGTTTGTGACAGATTAGTATTCGGATATGCCTCGTAACTTGCATTATCGGGGCCATCATTTACCATATTAAAATGATATTCAAAGTCATAACCTATTCCCGCATAAACATCATGCCCTAAATGATAGAGTACTTCCTGGTTGAATTTTATGTACGAATAGTCTATCAGATCTGCATTGTTCAAAGATGTATATCCACCCAAACCGTATGTGAATGAAGGGTATTTATAGTACCTCCAATCGCCTAAAAAATTAATCTTATTGTTCTTTGTAAACACTGAACTGATTATGGGAAGAGTAAACTGATGTAAGAGTGAGACTAATGGGCTGGCAGAAATTGTAGAAAGGTTGGTTGTATTAATACTATCGGTATAAAACGATATGTTAACACCTACCGTTGCAGTACCCCCGTTTACAACGGTATAGCCTATAGCAGGCAATATAGAAGGGTATAATACGCCGGGTTGCAGATTGGCACTGTCTGCCTTAACATCTTTCTTTGCTTTGAATACTTTTTTTACAATATCCATAGCATCTTCCTGGTGGGTAATACGGCGTAGCTGTAAACTATCTTTTTTATGGCCCGCAGGGCCTACGGATAAGGTATCTTTTGCCTGCTTATCCTGGGCTGAAACCTGAACAAACGGAGATGTAGCTGCAATGAAGGCTATTACCTGAACACGCTTATATAGTATGCCTTTTTTAATACCCTTCATCAATATATAGCCGTAAAGACAATTAGACGATAACGTTCTGCCTAACTTGCAAAACGAATACAAATCAACTAATTTTAATCGGTTTTAACAATTAGACTATTGGGAGAGGGAAACGTTTAAATGGGGTGGTTTTATAAAAAATAGTGTACGATTGAATTGTTGAGCTGAATATTAATATCACCCATTTCACAACTTTTAACTTATCAATTACCTAATCCGCCACTTTCTGACTATATTTGGAGTATAAATATGGGCGGTTCCTATCAAATATTATTAGCCAAGCTCGATGAATTTATACGCAAGTATTATAAAAACCTGCTTATAAAGGGTTTGTTATATGCCGTTACATTGGGGCTATCATTTTATTTAACATTGGTTATAGCGGCCTACTATGGTAATTTCAGTATTCCATTACGCACGGCATTGTTCTTTACTTTCTTAGGTGGTAACCTTTTTATTCTTGGGCGTTTTATAGTGTATCCTTTATTAAAGCTTTACCGCATTGGCGATGTGTTGAGTTATGAAGATGCAGCAATAATAATAGGGAAGCACTTTGGCGAGGTACAGGATAAGCTGCTGAATATTCTGCAACTTAGAAATCAATCGGATAGCGTTTCCGTTTCTTTACTTGAGGCCAGTATAGAACAAAAGATAAAAGACATACGCCCTGTGCCATTTACTATTGCCGTAAACCTGGGCGAAAACAAAAAATACCTGCGCCTTCTTATTATTCCCGTACTGGTTATATTATTTATTTCATGGAAAAGGCCGTCAATTTTCGGAGAGGGTACAAACCAGATAATTCATTACAATACCCACTTTGCCAAGCAGGCGCCCTTCCAGTTTGTTATAGTAAACAACGACCTTAAAGCGATTGAGCAAAAAGATTTTACACTTCAGCTGAAACTTACAGGCAGCGAGGTGCCCGAAGATGTGTACATTGAATTCCAGGGCAGCCGTTTTAAAATGGATAAGCAGAATGCAGTTTCGTTTCAATATACCTTCCGCAATGTACAGCATGATGTTGACTTTTCATTTAACGCGGCAGACTTTGAATCAGATGAATATAAATTGAAAGTGTTCCCGAATCCGGTTCTTGTAAACTTTGATGTGAAACTGCATTACCCTTCGTATACCGGCAAGAAAGATGAAACTCTTCATAACACGGGCGATATGGCTATTCCGCAGGGTACAGTTGTAAGCTGGCAATTCAATACCCGAAATACCGATAACCTTCGCATGCGTTTTAATGACTCTGCTAAAACACTTACTCCTTCAGGCGTTGATATGTACACCACGACCCGAAAGTTTATGCAGAGCGGTAGTTATTCCATTGCAACGGTAAATAAATATCTTACCAACCAGGATTCAGTTAAGTATGCCATACAAGTTATACCCGACCTTTATCCATCTATTGATGTGGAGCAAAAGCAGGATTCACTTTCTGCCAAACATCTTTACTTCAACGGGATGATAAAGGATGATTATGGTTTTACCAAACTTACATTTCATTACAAGATGTTTGACGGGCAGGATACTTCGGCATCCCGAACTGCAGTTGGTCATGTGGCCGATGTTGGTATTGCAACTAATGTTACCCAGCAGGCATTTTATTTTTACTGGGATATGGATACCCTGAACATGGTTCCCGGAACACAAATAGAATATTACTTTGAAGTATATGATAACGATGGAGTGAATGGCGCCAAGTCGACCAAAAGCACGATAATGTATTTCAAAGCCCCTACCCTGGAACAGATTGCCAAGAGCACAGATGAAAATAATTCGCAGATAAAAAATGAAATAGATAAAACCATTCAGAAGGCCTTCTCGCTCGAAAACCAGATGGAGCAGATGCGTGCCGATATGTACAACAAAGAAGAACTGAACTGGGCCGATAAGAAGAAAGTGAAAGACCTTCTTCAGCAGCAAATGGATTTGGAGAAACAGGCGGAGCAATTAAGCCAGCAGAATAAACAGAATACGCAGAAACAGTGGGAATTTCAGCCCAAAGATTCAGACCTGATGCAGAAACAGGAAGAGATACAGAAGTTATTTGAACAACTGGCCAACGACAGTATTAAAAAGAAAATTGCCGAATTGCAGAAGATGATGGACCAGATGAACAAGGACCAGATTCAGCAGCAGATGCAGCAAATGTCGATGGATAATAAGGACCTGAAAAAAGAACTGCAACGTACCCTCGACCTGTTTAAGCAAATGGAATTTCAACAACAGCTTACACAAAACATACAGCAACTCGATTCGCTTGCCAAAAAGCAGGACCAGTTGAGTGAGCAAACGAAGAACAAGAGCATGTCGAATGATGAATTGCAGAAGAAACAGGATGCGCTGAACAAAGATTTCCAGGACGTGAGCAAGAGCCTTGAAGATTTGCAAAAGAAAAATGAGCAATTAGATAATCCTACCGGCTATAAAACCCCTGAACAGCAGCAGCAGAGTACACAACAGCAAATGCAGAGCAGCAGCCAGCAACTTTCGCAGGGCAAGAATGGCAAAGCATCGCAATCACAAAAGAGCGCAGCCAGCCAGATGCAGCAAATGTCGAGCGACCTGAAACAATACCAGGCAAAGGAACAGCAGGAAGAACAGGAAGCCAGCGAAGCAAGTTTGCGTAACATATTGAATAGTTTGGTTACACTTTCTTTCGCGCAGGAGGACCTGATGCAGAAATTGAAAACAGCGGGCAACAATACATTGCAGTATTCCGATGTGGCTAAGAAGCAGAAAGAATTACAGGACAATGCCAACAGCATAGCCGACAGCCTGTATAAGCTTAGCAGGAAAACGCCCCAGATTTCAAGGATGATAAACCAGGAAATGGACAAGATAAATGATAATATGAAGGACGCTGTGGACCAGTTGGAAGGACGGCGTTCTTTTGAAGCGGAAAGCAAGCAGCAATATTCAATGACCTCAATAAATAACCTTGCCCTAATGCTTAATGGTTCATTGCAGGCAATGAAAGCTGCTGCAAAAAGCGGCTCGCCGGGTAGCGGAAGTTGTAATAAGCCGGGCGGAGGAGGCAGCAAACCATCTATGGCGCAGATAAGGGGTATGCAGGAACAGCTTTCAAAACAACTTGATGAGATGAAGAAAGCAATGGCTAAAGGCAGTACACCCGGACCGAAAAATGGCAAGCAGGGCCAGGGAAGCCAGCAAGGTGGGCAGCAGGGCCAGCAAATGAGCGAGCAACTGGCTAAAATGGCCGCCCAGCAGGAATACCTGCGGCAGATGATGCAACAGACTGAGGATGAGTCGTCGCAGAACAAAGGCGCCGGCGAGCTTGGCAACATGGCCGATGAAATGAATAAAATAGAAGAAGATATTGTAAATAAACAGATTACTGAAGCTACTATACAACGTCAGGAAGGCCTTTTAAAGCATCTGCTTCAGTATGAGAAGGCAGAAAAAACAAAGGGGCAAGAGCCTGATTTTGAGTCACATGTGGCAAAAAAGCAATTTTTTGGTAACCCAAACCCATTTTTTCAGTATAATAGTCAAAAAAAGCAGCAGGATGAGCTGCTTAAAACAGTGCCGCCCGACTTTAATTCGTTTTACAAAGAGAAAGTAAATGATTATTTTAATTCGTTCCAGGAATGAAGAAAGACTCCAAAGCGAAGGCGGTAAAAAAGAAAACCCCGAAAAAGAAACCTACTAAAGCCAAAATGTCAAAACAACAACTGGAACTTGACTCTGCATCTGAAAGCATTCACGTAGTTGAGAAACTAATTGATACTATTTGCAGCAATTACAAGGTTAACGAAGACCATTACGGAAACATTCTTGTGGCAGTAACCGAAGCGGTTAACAATGCCATTTATCACGGCAATAAATCGAACCCTACTAAAAAAATATTTGTTACTTTTTCATCTTCAGCCAAAGCAATTTCCTTTACCGTGCGCGACCAGGGTGAGGGCTTTGACTATAAACATTTACCTGACCCCACAGACCCAACCAACCTTGAAAAGCCTAATGGCAGGGGCGTATTCCTTATGCAACACCTGGCCGATGATGTTAAATTCAGTGAAAGGGGCCGTTGCGTATCACTCAGCTTCGCTATAGTTGCCAACTAATCATTTTTTGTGTCTTCTACCATTATATTCCAAAGCGAAGAAGAACTCGATTTCTCTGTTGGCGGAGAAAACAAAATAAAAGAATGGATAAAGAAAATAATGAAGGCCGAAGGTAAAACCTGTGGCCAGCTTTATTATTTCTTCTGCACCGACGAACACCTGCTTAATATAAACAAGGAATTTCTTAACCACACCACGTATACCGACATTATCACCTTCGACTATTCGGAAAAGAAAACTGTTTCGGGAGAGATTTTCATCAGTATTGAACGTGTACACGAGAACGCGAAGAAATTCAAACAGCCATTCAGCCATGAACTTATGAGGACAGTTATCCATGGTGTGTTTCACCTTTGCGGGTATGGCGATAAAACACCTGCCGATAAGAAAAAGATGCGCGCCAAAGAAGATGAAGCGTTACGTGCGTTTAAAGATTGGAGTAAAATAGCCCCAAAGCATAAAGCCGCATAACCTGCGTTATGCAACTCCCGCTGTTAATAAATTCCGTTACTGCGCCCGTATTCTATATAATGGCGCGCTAACTTTGCACCATTAATTCATTATCTCTTTTATGAAATACATTTTTGTAATAGCCTTTGTTGCAGGGCTTACATTAACAGCTTGCAAAGGCGGTAAGAGCGATGAAGCCGAAAAGAAAATTTCTGATTCACTGGCTGCACGCAGCCGTGATTCCGATATGAAGGCTGCCGATGCAATGCTTAAGAAGAACAGGGACTCTGCGGCTAAGGCCGATACAACTAAAAAGTAACCAGTTACTTTAAAAATTTCCATTAAACCGGCCCGCCATGAAAAAAAACATCCGAATTGCTGCAATCTTAGGTACCGTTTTGTACATATCGTCGTGCGTACCACAAAACAAGCTTACTGAAGAACAGAATAAGAGAAAAGATGCGGAAACTGCTGCTGCAGCAGCAAAGGCTGCTGACCAGGATTGCGAAACCAAGAAAACAGAATTGCAATCGAGGGTGGATGTACTGCAAAAAAGCGTGGGCGGGCTCACACAGGACACAATGATAGTTGGCAATAGCTACCGCGACCTTACATCGAAATATGATAAGCTGAACCAGATTAACGAAGAACTGCTTTCGAAATATAACCAGATGCTGCAAGGTAGCCAGGCCGATGCCAAGAACCTTTCGGGCCAGTTACAGTTAACTGAATCGCAGCTTTTGCAAAAGCAGGACCAGTTGAATGCACTACAGGCCCAGCTCGATAAAGAAAAGATGCACCTCGATTCACTGAATGCACAACTGCAACAGCGTGAGGCCCGCGTTAACCAGCTTGAGGCCATATTGAAGCAAAAAGATGCCGCTACCGACTCACTTAAAAAGAGAATAGAAGATGCATTGGTGGGCTTTGCCAACAAAGGGATATCGGTTTATGAGAAGAACGGAAAGGTATATGTATCGATGGAGGAGAAGCTGCTTTTCCCCAGTGGAAGTACGCAGGTGCAGCCTGAAGGTATAACAGCTTTGCAAAAGCTGGCACAGGCGCTTGAAGCCAATCCCGATATAAATATTATGGTCGAGGGCCATACCGATGACGTGCCCATGCATGGCAGCGGCGATATAAAGGATAACTGGGACCTTAGCGTAATGCGTGCAACAGCAATTGCTAAAATATTGTTACAGGATAATAACCTTGACCCTAAGCGTATAAGCGCATCGGGTGTAAGCCAGTACGACCCTGTTGACCCGGGCACAACTGCAGAGGCACGTAAGAAAAACCGCAGAACAGATATTATACTTACGCCTAAGTTGAATGAACTGTTCAAGATATTGAACAACCAGTAAGAGGAATTAGTAAGTATCCTTCACTATAGTATAGTTTCTATACTCCAGTATATAAATGGCTTTATTGTCATAGCCACTTGTGGCGTCTGACTTGTGGAAATCGAAAGTTGTGTGAGCGCCTTTATATTTCATATCTCCCAGGTGGTCCTGCATAGCAGTGCCATACCTCTTCAATAAACTTATATAGTAATACCCGATATCAAAACCCTGGCAGGCATAATAGCTGGGCTCCGTATAGTACTGGGCCCGGTAACTCCGTATAAAGCCTTTGGTGCATGAATCATTGTAATTCACATAGTCGTTCGACGGAAAATGGAAGTTAAGTGTATCGAGGTTAGCCATGTCAAGAGCATCTATATTGAGCCAGTTGTGCATACCAAATAAAACAATGGAGTCGTCGTCAGCATATTTTGAGTTAGCCAGTTTGTTTACCAGTTTAGCAATAAACGATGCTCCCTGGTAGGGTACAATAATTACATTGTTTTTGTTTCCTTCCAGCTTATGTCCAAGCCCTTCAAGGTTATCGGAATAATCAACCGAAACCACAGAATCGGTTTCAGAAGAAACAGCCACATCGGCCTTAAACCGCTTTTGGAAAGCCTCATAATATGCCTCGTCGGCTACGTCATGGTGGTGAAGCAGAACAATATTGCATTTCATATAATGAGCGGTAATATAGTCGGCCATCTGTTCAACTTCGGTAGTAGGTGAAGGGGTTGCCTTGCTGGTAAACGGATTGTTTTTCAATAAAGCATTATCGCCAACTATAGGCGAAACAATTGCAATACCATGACTGGCCGCATAACGTGCCACCTGTTTAAAATGAGTTGATGAAGGCGGGCCAATAATAAGATTGGTGGACGCAAAGGATGGTGTTTTAAAAATAGAATCGAGCCTGGTGATGGAAGTATCAGACGAAGATGTAATATTATAAAGATGCAGGTCAACAAGCATGCCTTGTTTCTTTAGTGAATCAAGTGCTACCATCGCCCCCTGGTAAAATTCTACAGATATCTGGGTAAATAAAGGCAACTGGTCTGTTCCATCGAGCAGGCGGCTCATCCTTATAGTATCTGCATTCTCAGACGTAAACGGCATTATAAGCGCCACATTATACCTGCTTAACATTTTGCCATTGGTAACAACCGGAGCAAATGGCTGAGTGGGTTGTGAAGGTTGGATAGTAGGCTGAACAGGTGGCGGCTGAACTACAACAGGCTGCTTAATTACCGGAGGGGTTACCTTCTTAACAGTATCTATGTGCTGTTTACTAACCAGGCTTTGGAAAGCCTTTTTTTCTTTGGCTGTATCTTTTGGGGTTGCAACCGGAGGAGTTTCCTTGGTTATAATATGCTCACCGACTGTAGGTTGAGATTTAGGTTGAGATTGCATATTTGGTATACGAATAGTATGACCTGCCACCAGACCTTTGGTAGTAAGCTCGGGGTTAAGGCTATCTAATACGGCTATGCTGACATTATATTGCTTTGCAAGAGAGTACAATGTTTCTTTAGCCACTACTTTGTGATATATATATGGCCCCTTTTGTGTTGTATCCTGGGAAGATGATGCAGAAGTTGACGCCATGGGAATCCGCAATGTATCGCCCGGCGAAATGCCGCTCATGGCATTGGGGTTTTCCATTACTATATCGCGTGCAGCAACATTATAATCTTTCGAAAGGCCGTAAACTGTTTCGCCTTTGGTAACTATATGCAGATAAAATTTCTTACCGTCTTTGGTAACAGTTTTATCTGACGAGCTTTGAGCAGAGAGAAGTGAAAAATGAAAAATGAAAAATGAAAAGCAGAATACCAGATGCCAATTCCTAATCCCTGATTTCATAATTCCTGATTAAATTACTCCCACTCAATGGTTGCGGGCGGTTTCGAACTTATATCGTACACCACCCGGTTAATACCTTTTACCTTATTTATTATTTCGTTCGAAATCTTGCCCAGTACTTCATAAGGCAGGTGGCACCAGTCGGCTGTCATGCCATCGGTAGAGGCAACGGCACGGAGTGCGACAACTTTTTCATAGGTGCGCTCATCGCCCATAACGCCAACTGAATGTATGGGTAATAAAATTGCTCCCGCCTGCCAAACCTTATCGTATAATCCATGCGCTTTAAGTGCATTTATAAAAATAGCATCTGCTTCTTGAAGCAATTTCACTTTGTCGGCAGTAATGTCTCCCAATATGCGAATAGCAAGTCCAGGTCCCGGGAATGGATGGCGGCCCAGTAAACTATCATCGAGCCCTAAGGCTTTACCCACTTTACGTACTTCATCTTTAAATAATGAACGCAGAGGCTCAACTATTTTCAGGTTCATGCGTTCAGGTAAACCGCCTACGTTGTGGTGCGATTTAATAGTCATTGATGGCCCCTTAACACTTACCGATTCAATCACATCGGGGTATATGGTTCCCTGTGCCAGCCACTTTACATCTTTTACAAGTTGCGCCTCGCGGTCGAATACTTCTATAAAAACACGTCCAATGGTTTTGCGTTTTTTCTCAGGGTCCTCAATGCCGGCAAGTTCTTTATAAAAATCCTGTTTGGCGTCAACGCCTTTTACATTAAGGCCCATGTGTTTGTAAGACTCCAGTACACTTTCAAATTCGTTTTTGCGCAACAGGCCGTTATCTACAAAAATGCAATAGAGGTTTTTACCAATAGCCTTATTCAGCAATACCGCTGCCACAGATGAGTCAACCCCGCCAGAAAGGCCAAGTACTACTTTATCGCTTCCAATTTTTTCTTTTAAGTCTTTAACGGTATCTTCAATAAACGATACAGGGGTCCAGTCTTGTTTGCAGCCACAAATGCCAACTACAAAATTTTTGAGCAGCTTGCTGCCCTCTGTTGTATGATACACTTCAGGATGA
>JABDGY010000021.1 GCA_013285805.1 Bacteroidota bacterium
GAAGGGCATAAATATACCAATACTGCTTATAAAAGCTACGCCGCTGAAAAGTGCGTAGCCCGATGAGAATAATTTGCCTGATACATTATCAATATTAGCTACCGGGCCCATACCCGATAATATCATGCTGGCATTGTGAATGGCGTCTATCCATACCAGGTGGCCAACATAATGATAGCCTATAATTCCAATACTGAGACAGAATAATACAGCGCCGGTACCAAAAAGCCATGTACGCATTAAACGGGTTAAGAATACTTTACGGCTGGCAAGGGGTTCGTGTTTGTTTTCAAACATTGGCGTCGGTATCTGTTACAATGTTAACCAAAATAGTGCTAACATTAACAGGTACGCTCTCAGAATCCAAACGTTATACCCATTTGCACAGTGGTAGATGCCCAGCCAAGTTCGGCAAAAAGGCCAAAGTGGTCTTTAATCATATAGCGTAACCCAAGGGTAAACTGTGCATCGAATACAAGCGATTTGGTGTCGGAATTGGTGGCTGTATTATTAGGATTAGTATCCTTAGAACTGTTAAGCGTATACAGGTAACCTAATCCTACTCCTGCAAAAATATCGAACTTATCGCCTATGGGGTAATGGCCGTTGAGCCTTAAATACCCGCCAATAACGGCGCTTTTAATGGTTACATTGTAGGTTGTGTCGGTATTAAATAGCCTCGATTGGTTATACTGATAGGTAACATTAGCCGCAGAATATTCCAGGTTAAGGCCCACTCCAAAATACTTCATAAGCCCATGTTCGTATTTCAGCACAACGGTACCATAATCCTTGTAATTATAATCCTGCTGGCTCTGGTAATTCGAAAAACTTTCTGTTATTCGCGAGGTTGCGGGGAAGCCAAAACCAAGCGAAATAAGATTTTTGCCATCGTCGAAGGCTTGAGCCATAGCAAGGTTAGAGGCAAGTAGCGTGGTACAGACTAAAAGTAGCTTTTTTAGTTTTTTCATTTTCCAGGGAGTAAAATGTTGGGGACAAATATAGAATTCTACATGAGATAGTGGTACAAAAAAAGCCCCGCATTTCTGCAGGGCTTTTTATATAATAACGCTTTGCGTTTTACTTGGCTTCTTCTTCCACGAGTTCTTTCTCTTGTTTGCTTTCCAGCAGGCGTTGATATTCCTCCATAGAACCAACAATGAGTTTTTCGTATTCGCGTAAGCCTGTACCTGCAGGTATTAAGTGACCCACAATTACATTTTCTTTCAAACCGGCAAGGTAATCTACCTTTCCGCCTATTGCTGCTTCGTTCAGTACCCTTACGGTTTCCTGGAACGATGCTGCCGAAATGAAACTTTCTGTTTGCAGTGAAGCGCGTGTAATACCTTGTAGCACCGGGTTCGATGTTGAATGAACGGCATCTCTGAACTGTATTAACTTACCGCCTTCGCGTTTCAGGCGCATGTTTTCATCTCTCAGTTTACGCGCGTTAACAAGCTGGCTCACTTTATAGAGTGTTGAATCGCCTGCATCGGTAATCATTTTCTTACCATACAGGTCATCATTGGCTGCCATAAATTCGCTCTTGGTAATAAGCTGCCTTTCAAGGAAGTTGGTATCTCCGGGTTGTTCTATTTCCACTTTCCTCATCATCTGGCGTACAATGGTTTCAAAGTGTTTGTCGTTAATCTTCACACCTTGTAAACGGTATACTTCCTGAATTTCATTCACTAAGTATTCCTGTACTGCTGTCGGGCCTTTTATTGAAAGGATATCGGCAGGAGTTACTGCGCCATCTGAAAGAGGCTCGCCGGTTTTCACAAAGTCGTTCTCCTGAACAAGTATGTGTTTTGCCAGCGGCACTAAGTATGTCTTTTTATTTCCGGTCTTCGATTCAACCATAACCTCGCGGTTACCCCTCTTTATCTTACCGAAGGTTACTACACCGTCGATTTCAGATACTACAGCAGGGTTGCTTGGGTTACGTGCTTCGAATAATTCTGTTACCCTTGGCAGACCACCTGTGATATCACCCGATTTACCGGCGATACGAGGTATCTTAACCAATATCTGTCCGGCTTCTATGCTTGCGCCATCAGTTGTAATAACGTGCGAACCTACAGGAATGTTATAAGTCTTAAGGGTTTCTTTGCCCTTTACAACCTTAATCATAGGGTTCTTGGTCTTATCCTTGGTTTCAATAATTACCTTTTCCTTAAAACCTGTTTGTTCATCAGATTCTTCACGGTAGGTAACACCTTCTTCAATGTATTCAAATTCAGTTTTACCCGAGAATTCAGATATAATAACCGCATTATACGGATCCCAGTCACACAGCAATTCTCCTGCTTTTACAGAAGCTTTGTTCTTAGTGTAAAGTTGCGAACCATAAGGTATGTTGGCGGTTGTAAGCACAAGGCCTGTGTTCTTATCAACGATACGAAGTTCTGCAGAACGCGATATAACCGCGTCTACTTTCTTGCCGTCAGCGTCTTTACGAATTACTGTCCTTACTTCTTCTATTTCTACAATACCATCGTACTTAGCTTCAATTTTCGATGAAGCCGAGATGTTTGATGCTGTACCACCTACGTGGAATGTACGCAGTGTAAGCTGTGTACCGGGCTCACCTATTGACTGAGCCGCAATAACACCTACAGTTTCGCCACGCTGAACCATCCTTCCGGTGGCCAGGTTGCGTCCGTAACATTTTGCACAAACACCGGTCCTCATTTCGCAGGTAAGCACCGAACGTATTTCTACGCTTTCAATTGGTGAACCTTTGATTTTGTCGGTATGGTACTCCATAATTTCTTCGCCGGCAGCAACAATAAGCTCGCCTGTTGCAGGATGGTGTACATCGTGCAGGCTCACACGGCCAAGAATCTTATCGTAAAGTGTTTCTACAATTTCATCGTTCTTGCGCAGTGTGCTGGCTGTAAGCCCGCGAAGTGTTCCGCAGTCTACACCGGTAATAATAACGTCTTGCGATACGTCAACCAACCTACGTGTAAGGTAACCGGCATCAGCTGTTTTCAACGCTGTATCGGCCAATCCTTTACGTGCACCGTGGGTTGAGATAAAGTATTCAAGTATTGATAATCCTTCTTTAAAGTTCGAAATAACAGGGTTTTCAACAATTTCCTGCATGGTTGCACCCGACTTCTGCGGTTTCGCCATAAGTCCCCTCATACCTGAAAGCTGGCGGATCTGCTCTTTTGAACCCCTCGCGCCTGAGTCAAGCATCATGTAGATTGCATTGAAGCCCTGGCGGTCGCTGCTCAACTGATCCATTACCTTCTTGGTAATCTTCGAGTTGGTATGTGTCCAGATGTCGATAATCTGGTTGTACCTTTCATTATTGGTGATGAAACCCATGTTATAGTTGCTCATCACTTCTTCAATCTGAACATTTGCGTCGCCAATCATCTTCTCCTTATCGGCAGGGATGATAACATCGTTCAAACGGAATGACAAGCCACCTTTAAACGCGTAGTAGTAACCGATGTCTTTAATATCGTCGAGGAACTTGGCCGTTTTAGCCATGCCCGCAACTTTCAACACTTCGGCAATAATATCGCGCAGGTTTTTCTTGGTCAGTAGCTCATTGATAAAGCCCATTTCTTTAGGCACCACCTGGTTTACAATAATCCTTCCCAGTGTGGTTTCAATAATCTTATCTACAAGTTGATCCTCTACTTTTATAGTTGTCTTCACCCTTACATTAGCGTGAAGCTCAACTTTCTTTTCATTGTATGCTATAATAGCTTCTTCAGCAGAATAGAATACAAGTCCTTCGCCCTTAACATGCTCTTCTTTTGTGCTCTTCTTCGACTTGGTAATGTAATACAAGCCAAGTACCATATCCTGTGAAGGAACGGTGATAGGAGCTCCGTTAGCAGGGTTAAGAATGTTGTGCGAGGCAAGCATTAACAATTGAGCCTCAAGTACAGCGGCGTTACCTAATGGTAAGTGAACGGCCATCTGGTCACCGTCAAAGTCGGCGTTAAATGCTGTACATGTAAGCGGGTGCAACTGAATTGCTTTACCTTCTATAAGCTTAGGCTGGAATGCCTGGATTGATAAACGGTGCAGAGTAGGAGCACGGTTAAGCAATACAGGGTGTCCTTTAATTACGTTTTCTAATATATCCCACACAGCTGCAACCTTGCGGTCAACCAGCTTACGTGCAGATTTTACAGTTTTAACAATACCTCTTTCAATAATTTTGCAAACCACAAATGGCTTGAAGAGCTCGAGTGCTACATCTTTTGGAAGGCCGCATTCGTGCAGTTTCAATTCAGGTCCTACAACAATTACCGAACGTGCGGAATAGTCAACACGTTTACCTAACAGGTTCTGACGGAAACGTCCTTGTTTACCTTTTAAGCTGTCGGCAAGTGATTTAAGCGCGCGGTTCGATTCTGTTTTGGTAGCAGTTGATTTGCGTGAGTTATCAAGCAAAGCGTCAACCGATTCCTGTAACATACGTTTCTCGTTACGCAAGATAATCTCAGGAGCTTTAATCTCTATGAGCCTCTTCAAACGGTTGTTACGTATAATTACACGACGGTATAAGTCGTTCAGATCTGATGTCGCGAAACGGCCGCCATCTAACAATACAAGCGGACGAAGTTCAGGAGGAATAACAGGAAGCACTTTCAACACCATCCACTCAGGGCGGTTTTCAACGTGCGTGTTTGCCCTGCGGAAAGCTTCAACAACCTGTAATCTCTTCAACGCTTCGTTTTTACGTTGTTGCGCTGTTTCGGTATTGGCTTTGTGGCGAAGCTCGTAAGCCAGGCTTTCAAGGTCAATACGTTTTAAGAGTTCGTATAAAGCTTCACCACCCATCTTGGCAATGAACTTACTAGGGTCGTTGTCATCTAAGTGCTGGTTTTCTTTTGGTAAAGTATCCAGTATCCTTAAATATTCGTCTTCGCTTAAAAAATCGTAGTTCTTAATACCTTCAGATTCTTTCACGCCAGTCTGAATAACGATGTATTTTTCATAATACACCACCATTTCAAGTTTTTTGGTAGAAAGGCCGAGCAGGTAACCTATTTTGCTGGGTAAAGAACGTACATACCATATGTGTGCAACAGGAACCACCAATGAAATGTGGCCCATGCGCTCGCGGCGTACTTTCTTTTCAGTTACTTCAACACCGCAACGGTCGCATATAATACCTTTATAACGTATGCGTTTGTATTTTCCGCAATGGCACTCCCAGTCCTTGGTAGGACCAAAAATACGCTCGCAGAACAAACCATCGCGCTCAGGCTTGTACGTACGGTAGTTTATAGTTTCAGGCTTTAAAACCTCACCGTGCGAACGATTCAGTATCCTCTCGGGAGAGGCCAGGCTGATCGTTACTCGGGTGAAATTACTTCTTTGTTTTTGTTCTCTTGAAGAAGCCATATTGTGTTTAGTTTATAAAGTTTGTAAAGTTTGTAAAGCTGAAAGTTGAAAATTTACTTTATGAACTTTCAACTTTACGAACTTTTTACTGAATTTAATCCATTTTAATTTCAAGACCAAGGCCATGCAACTCATGCAACAACACGTTGAATGATTCAGGTATGCCAGGTGTCGGCAGGGGTTCGCCCTTCACGATAGCTTCGTAGCTCTTCGCCCTTCCTACCACGTCATCCGCTTTCACGGTGAGCATTTCCTGAAGGATGTGCGATGCACCGAATGCTTCAAGCGCCCACACTTCCATTTCACCAAAACGCTGACCACCAAACTGCGCTTTACCGCCCAGAGGCTGTTGTGTGATAAGTGAGTACGGACCGATTGAACGGGCGTGCATCTTATCGTCAACCATGTGTGCAAGTTTCAGCATATAAATAATACCTACGGTAGCCGGCTGGTCGAAACGTTCGCCTGTGCCGCCATCGCATAAGTATGTTGCTCCATAGCTAGGTATGCCTGCTTTTTCAGTCCACTCGTTAATCTGGTCTAAGGTTGCTCCGTCGAAAATAGGGGTTGCAAATTTCACACCCAGTTTTTCACCGGCCCATCCCAGTACGGTTTCATAAATCTGTCCAAGGTTCATACGTGAAGGTACACCAAGCGGGTTAAGAACGATATCAACCGGTGTTCCATCTTCCAGGAATGGCATATCTTCTTCCCTTACTATACGTGCAACAACACCTTTGTTACCGTGGCGTCCCGCCATTTTATCGCCTACTTTCAATTTACGTTTCTGAGCCAGGTAAACTTTCGAAACCTGGTTAACACCTGCAGGTAATTCATCACCTACGGTAATTGCAAATTTCTGGCGTTTGTTTATACCTAACAGTTCATTGTAAGCCAATGTGTAGTTGTGTATAACCTGTTCTATAATCGCGTTCTTGTCTTTATCGTGTGTCCAGCGCTTAGGGTTAACTTCAAGGAAATTCACCTTTTCAAGTATCTTTTGTGTGTACTTGGTACCCTTAGGAATTACTTCTTCTTTCAGGTTGTTCAATACACCGTTTGATACTTTACCATTGAGGATGATAAAGAGTTTGTCAACCAGTTGCGACTTCAATTCAGCAGAAGCATGGTCGTGTTCTTTATCAATCTTTTCAATAAGTGCTTTTTCATCAATCTTGGTCTTCTTGTCTTTCAGGTACTTGGCAAATAACTTGCGGTCAATTACCATACCTTCAACACCAGAAGGAACACGTAATGAAGCATCTTTCACGTCGCCTGCCTTGTCGCCGAAAATAGCGCGGAGCAGTTTTTCTTCCGGTGAAGGATCGCTTTCGCCCTTAGGTGTAATTTTACCGATAAGTATATCGCCTTCGTGGACTTCGACACCTACGCGGATAATACCTTTCTCATCGAGGTTCTTGGTAGCTTCCTCGCTTACGTTTGGAATATCCGGTGTAAGTTCTTCAGGGCCCCTGCGTGTATCGCGTACTTCAAGGGCGTACTCATCAATATGTATAGATGTAAATAAATCTTCGCGCACTACTTTTTCAGAGATAACGATAGCATCCTCAAAGTTGTATCCTTTCCATGGCATGAATGCCACTTTCAGGTTACGTCCGAGTGCAAGTTCGCCATAACCTTCGCAAAGCACTTGTCCTTTGCTAACCTTGTCGCCTTTCTTTACAATAGGGCGAAGGGTAACCGAGGTGCTTTGGTTGGTTTTGCGGAACTTGGTAAGTGAATATGATTTAATATCATCGCCAAAGCTCATCAGTTTTTCGTCTTCCGTACGGTTGTAACTGATAACTATTTCTTTAGCGTCAACTCTTTCAACAATACCGGTGCCTTCCGAAGAAACAAGTACCCTTGAAAACTTGGCTACGTGTTCTTCAAGGCCTGTGCCTACAATAGGAGAATCGGGCCTCATAAGCGGAACAGCCTGGCGTTGCATGTTTGATCCCATAAGAGCACGGTTCGCGTCATCATGTTCAAGGAACGGAATGAGCGATGCGGCTATAGATGCAATCTGGTTAGGGGCAACATCCATTAACTGAACTTTGGTCCTGTCTATAATCGGGAAGTCGCCTTTCTGACGAACTTTCACTTTTGCTGTGTCAATAGAACCGCTTTCAGTTACAGGAGTATTGGAAGGAGCGATAATCTGGTTATCTTCTTCTTCCGCTGTAAGATAAGTTGGTTCTATCTTAGGGTCAAATTTACCGTTCTGTACAAGGTGGTAAGGCGTTTCAATAAATCCGAGAGGATTAATTTTCGCAAATACGCACAATGAAGAAATAAGACCGATATTCGGACCTTCAGGTGTTTCAATAGGGCACATACGGCCATAGTGTGTATAGTGTACGTCACGCACCTCGAAACCTGCTCTTTCTCTCGATAAACCGCCTGGACCGATTGCCGATAACCTGCGCTTGTGGGTGATTTCCGACAGCGGGTTGGTCTGGTCCATGAACTGTGAAAGCTGGTTTGTACCGAAGAATGAGTTAATAACCGATGTAAGAGATTTAGCGTTGATAAGGTCAAGCGGAGTAAATACTTCGTTATCCCTAACGTTCATCCTCTCACGGATGGTCCTTGCCATACGGGCCAAACCTACGCTGAACTGAGCGTATAATTGTTCGCCCACTGTCCTTACACGCCTGTTGCTTAAGTGGTCAATATCATCCACATCGGCATTAGAGTTAATAAGGGCAATTAAGTATTTTACAATGGCAATAATATCCTCACGGGTCAATACCCTGGTATTTTCCGGGGTAGTTAAACCTAATTTTTTGTTGATACGGAAACGTCCCACTTCGCCGAGGTCATACCTCTTGTCTGAGAAGAAGAGCTTATCGATGATACCGCGTGCGGTTTCCTCATCGGGTGGCTCGGTGCTCCTTAACAGGTGGTAAATGAAGTGAACAGCCTCTTTGGTAGAGTTTGTTGTATCTTTCTGTAAAGTGCTGTAGATGATAGCGTAGTCAATCGACTTTTTGTCTTCCTTATGCAGGATAATATATTCTGCTTTTGAATTCAGAATACGGTCGATATGTTGCTCTTCCAGTATGGTTTCGCGTTCTACAACTACTTCGTTACGCTCAATAGATACTACTTCACCGGTATCTTCATCCACAAAGTCTTCAACCCATGTGCGGAGTACCCTTGCAGCCAGCTTACGGCCAATTGATTTCTCAAGGGCAGCTTTGCTAACCTTAATTTCATCAGCCAGGCCGAAGAGCTCAAGTATCTGTTTATCAGTTTCAAAACCTATAGCCCTGAAGAGTGTTGTTACAGGCAATTTCTTTTTACGGTCGATGTAAGCGTAAAGTACATTGTTAATGTCGGTGGCAAACTCCATCCATGCGCCCTTAAACGGAATAATCCTGGCTGAATACAGCTTGGTTCCGTTAGGGTGACGGCTCTGGCCGAAGAATACGCCCGGTGAACGGTGAAGTTGAGATACAACTACACGTTCAGCGCCATTAATGATAAATGTACCACGAGGGGTCATATAAGGAATGGTACCCAGATACACATCCTGTATAATGGTTTCAAAGTCTACGTGGTTAGGATCGTTACAATACAGTTTCATCTTCGATTTCAAAGGAACGCTGTAGGTAAGGCCTCTTTCGATACACTCGTCCATTGTATAACGCGGAGGATCTACGAAATAATCGAGAAACTCAAGCACAAATACATTGCGTGCATCGCTTATTGGGAAATTTTCCATGAAAGCTTTATATAAGCCTTCATTTTTACGGTTTTCAGACGTCGTCTCTAACTGGAAAAAGTCCTTGAAGGACTGAACCTGTATATCTAAGAAATCGGGATAATCTGACTGAAACCTGGTAGTGGAAAAATTGATGCGCTGTTTTTTCTTGTTTGTAGCAGACATAGTACAAAAGTTAAAGAGTTAGATAGTCCGCAAAAAGGCACAATGCCTTCCGCAAAACTATCTCAAGAAACTGTTAAAAAGAACGTTTACAGACAAAAACGGACAAGGTTGCCCAAAAATGAGCAACGCTGTCCTGTTAAGATATAGTTCCGAAGAATGCTTACTTAACTTCAACTTCAGCTCCTGCTTCGGTTAATTTTGCTTTAAGTGATTCAGCTTCTTCTTTAGAAACACCTTCTTTAACGGGTTTTGGAGCGCCGTCAACGAGGTCTTTAGATTCTTTTAAGCCAAGGCCGGTAAGTTCTTTTACAACTTTCACAACCTGTAATTTTGCTTGTCCGCCGCTTTTGAGGATAACGTCAAAAGTAGATTTAGCTGGAGCAGCAGCACCGGCAGCACCGGCGCCTCCGGCAGCAACAGCAACTGCAGCAGCAGCTGGCTCAATGCCGTATTCGTCTTTTAATATTTTTGCTAATTCGTTGACTTCCTTCACTGTCAAGCCAACCAATTGTTCTGCGAATGCTTTTAAGTCTGCCATTGGTTTATTGTTTTTTTTGGTTTATTAATTTTTAAAGGGGCGCAAAGATACGATTTATTTTAGTTCAGAATAAGTTTTTGTTGATATTTTTTAAAAAATTTATTACTCCGGCCTTTCACTTAAGGTTTTAATTACGCCGCTGAGTTTGTTACCGCCTGATTGTAAGGCACTAATAACATTCTTGGCAGGTGACTGAAGAAGGCCGATAATATCGCCGATAAGCTCGTTTTTGGTCTTGAGCGCGCTCAATGCATCGAGTTGGTCGTCGCCGATATATACACTTTCTTCAACAAAGGCTGCTTTAAGCAACGGTTTGCTGTTTTCAAGGCGGAATTGCTTAATAACCCTTGCAGGTTCACTAGGCTGTTCAGCGAACATAAGAGCAGTATTGCCCTTTAATGTGCCATAAACAGGTTCTAATGCTGCCGCATGGGTCGATTTTTCCAACGCTTTCTGGAGCAGGGTGTTTTTAACAACCGTCATCTCTACCTTCTTGTCGAAGCAAATGCGGCGGAAGTTATTCACCTTTATCCCGGTAAGGGTTGAGGTATCTGCCAAATAGAAGTTTTTGTTCGCGTTCAGGCGATTGGTCAAGTCTTCTATAATCTGGTTTTTCTCTTTTTTGTTCATAGTCTTGTGTTTTACAGGTTAGAAACCAAACGATTTGGTTTCTATCTGGATGCTGGGACTCATGGTGCTTGACATGAAAATGCTGCGTATATAAGCGCCTTTTGCTGCAGCCGGTTTAGCCTTTACAATGGTCTGAATAAATTCATTTATGTTATCGGCAATCTTGCTATCCTCGAATGATATTTTGCCAACCGCTACGTGAACAATACCGTCTTTATCGGCTTTGTATTCAATTTTACCGCCCTTAGCATCGCTAACCGCTTTACCAACTTCCTGGGTAACGGTACCAATCTTTGGGTTTGGCATTAAACCACGTGGGCCTAATATTTTACCCAACGCACCAACTTTACCCATAGTAGCAGGGGTAGCAATAACTACATCCACATCGGTCCAGCCACCTTTAATTTTGGTAATGTATTCATCAAGTCCTACAAAGTCAGCGCCGGCAGCTTTTGCCTCAGCTTCTTTATCGGGGGTGCAAAGCACAAGTATCTTAACGGTTTTACCAGTTCCGTGCGGAAGGGTAACAGTACCTCTAACCATTTGGTTAGCTTGCTTTACATCAATACCCAGCCTAACGCTCATCTCAATGGATGAGTCGAACTTGGTTTTGGATATCTCTTTTAATATTTTGGCTGCGTCTGAAACCTGGTACATTTTTTCCTGGTCGTACTTGCTCAGCGCTAGCTTTCTTTTTTTTGTTAACTGTGCCATGACTGTGGACGATTAATTTAATTACTTAATTACTTCAATACCCATGCTACGTGCCGTTCCTTTTACCATTTCCATAGCTGACTCTACGGAAAAGCAATTAAGATCGGGCATCTTATTCTCCGCTATCTTCTTTATTTGCTCCTGGCTTATTTTGCCAACTTTCTTCTTGTTCGATTCAGCTGAACCCGATTCCAGTTTCAGCGCTTCTTTTATCTGGGCTGCAACAGGGGTCCTTTTGATAATGAAATCAAAAGACTTGTCGGAATATACCGTAATAATAACCGGTAATATTTTACCGGCCTGGTCTTGTGTGCGTGCATTAAACTCTTTGCAAAAGTTCATAATGTTCACACCCTTTGCACCTAATGCAGGACCGATTGGAGGTGCAGGGTTAGCTGCTCCGCCTTTAATCTGTAATTTAACAAGTCCTGATACTTCCTTAGCCATGATATACTGTATTAGATATTATTAACTTTCTTTTTTAACCTGCATGTAACTCAGTTCCAGCGGGGTTTTCCTGCCGAATATCTTCACGCTTACTTTCAGTCGTTTCTTCTCGTCATTAACTTCTTCAATAGTACCGATAAAGCTATTGAAAGGGCCATCAATAATCTTAATGGTTTCACCCACCAGGAACTTGATGTTCATTTCAGCATCGCTTTCTGAAAGCTCGTCAACCTTACCTAAAATACGGTTAGCTTCAGAAGGGCGTAACGGCACAGGGTCATCGCCCTTTTTGCTGCCAAGGAAACCTATAACACCGGGAATGCTTTTTAATACGTGAGGCAATTCACCAACCAAAGCGGCCTCAATAAGCACGTAACCGGGGAAATAACTTCTTTCCTTGTTTAATTTCTTGCCGTTCTTTACCTGGATGTACTTTTCCATAGGTATAAGCACCTGTGCAACATATTGCTGGAGCTTAAGCCTGCCTATTTCCATCTCAATATGCTGTTTTACCTTTTTCTCTTTACCGCTTACAGCCCTAATCACATACCACTTCTTTACCTGCGCATCGCTGCCGGTTGATGGTTTTACTACTTTTATTTCGTCCGTATTCATTGCGACTTAGGTTTCTGCTATAAACTATAAAACTTTGACATTATCCAGTTAAAAGAAACGTCCATACCCAAAATAATTAACGAGGTAATAACGGAAGCTATAAGAACCACAATAGCACTGCTTTGCAGTTCTGACCATGTAGGCCAGCTTACCTTGGTTCTAAGCTCCTCGCTTACTTCGTCTATGTATGTCTTTATCTTGTTTGCCATTTTACAATTTTCTTTTGCACGGGTGGAGAGACTCGAACTCCCAGCCAACGGTTTTGGAGACCGCTACTCTACCAATTGAGCTACACCCGTTTGCTAAGGGCTAATAGCTAATGGCTAATAGCCAGTATGCCTCCTTATTTAATAACTTCAATTACCTGGCCCGCACCTACTGTCTTACCACCTTCACGAATAGCGAAACGTAAACCTTTGTCCATAGCTACAGGAACAATAAGCTTTACGCTTATGGTTACGTTGTCGCCCGGCATACACATTTCCCTGCCTTCAGGTAATGTAATTTGTCCGGTAACGTCCGTAGTCCTGAAATAGAACTGAGGACGGTATTCGTTATGGAAAGGAGTGTGGCGTCCGCCTTCTTCTTTCTTAAGTACGTATACTTCAGCTTTGAATTCAGTATGCGGGGTAATGGAACCTGGCTTAGCCACAACCATACCGCGCCATACATCGTTCTTTTCAATACCGCGGAGGAGGAGACCTACGTTGTCGCCTGCTTCACCACGATCGAGAGTTTTACGGAACATTTCAACGCCCGTAACAGTGCTCTTTACGCTGGCTTCGCGCATACCTACTATTTCTACTTCCTCGCCGGTGTTTACAACGCCACGCTCAATACGGCCGGTAACTACTGTACCACGGCCTGTAATGGTGAACACGTCTTCAACTGACATAAGGAAAGGCTTGTCTACTTCGCGAACAGGAACAGGGATATATGTATCCACTGCTTCCATCAGTTGCATAACTGATTCTTCGCCTTTAGGGTCACCGTTCAATGCACCGAGTGCAGAACCACGGATAACCGGGATATTGTTGCCATCGAACTGGTAAAAACTTAACAGTTCGCGGATTTCTACTTCAACAAGGTCGAGCAATTCAGGATCTTCAACCATGTCAACCTTGTTCATAAACACAACAATTTTAGGCACACCAACCTGGCGGGCTAAAAGAATATGTTCACGGGTTTGAGGCATAGGACCGTCAGTTGCAGCAACCACCAATATAGCGCCGTCCATCTGTGCAGCACCTGTTACCATGTTTTTAACATAGTCAGCGTGGCCGGGGCAGTCAACGTGAGCATAGTGCCTGTTTGCAGTTTCGTACTCAACGTGTGAGGTATTGATTGTAATACCCCTTTCTTTTTCTTCAGGAGCATTATCAATTGTATCGAATCCACGGGCTTCGCAGAAGCCCTTTTTTGCAAGAACTGTTGTAATTGCAGCGGTTAACGTAGTTTTACCGTGGTCAATGTGCCCGATAGTCCCTATGTTTACGTGGGGTTTCGTGCGCTCGAATTTACCTTTTGCCATATTGCTTATTTTTTATTGGTTGGTTTACTTAATTTATTTTTTGGGGGTGCAAAGATAGTAAAAATAATATACCGCGCAACGGATATTATCAATTTTTTTTGCACCACAAAACAGAGCCAACTACGGGATTTGAACCCGTGACCTCGTCCTTACCAAGGACGCGCTCTACCAACTGAGCTAAGTCGGCTTATATGCCAGCTAGGGGCTATTAGCTAATAGCCATTCGCTTTCTGGAGCGGAAGACGGGGCTCGAACCCGCCACCCTCAGCTTGGAAGGCTGATGCTCTACCAAATGAGCTACTTCCGCTTGATTTCAGTCAATAGCTATAAGCCGATAGCTATTAACCTTTTCGTGGGGAGAGAAGGATTCGAACCTTCGAAGTCATAAGACAACAGATTTACAGTCTGTCCCATTTGGCCACTCTGGTATCTCCCCAGTTACAGTTTTGAGAGCGAGAAAGAGTAAAGAGAAATATTCCCGTATCTTTTCTCAAACTTCACACTCACACTGTATAGAGCCAGTGAAGGGACTCGAACCCCCGACCTACTGATTACAAATCAGTTGCTCTAACCAGCTGAGCTACACTGGCAATGCATATTATAAATATCATTCCCGGAAAATCGATTTAAAGAACTTTTTACCTCTAGGAAATGGCTGCACATGACACTACATTCCCAAAAAAGGAGCGCAAATGTAAAAAAGTTTTCAATCGGTGGGTGTTCTTTTTTAGTGGTAATAGCGATTTTTACGCAATCTGTTCAACTCCTGCGAGGTCATTTAGTATCTGCCCATAAGCTAAACCTTAATCTCAACTTAACTAATCTTAACCCCTATCATGCAAATATCGTCGGTTTGAGCATTGATGTTTTTCCATTGTTCAATGGTAGTATCCAGGCTCAATTTCTGGCCATTTAACTCAGTCCCGTTAAAGGAAGCAAGCATTTCGCGGAATTTCCTTTTGGTGAATTTTTTATTTGATTCACCACCAAATTGGTCGTGGTAACCATCGGTGCTTATGTAAATAATATCTCCCTTTTCAACCTTTATCGTCTGCGAAGTAAACAGGCTATCCATCTTTTCTTCCATAAAACCTATAGGTTGCTTATCGGGTAATATTTCATATAAATGGTTGTTATGAACCCGTAATTTATTGTTTTCAGCTATTCCAGTATGCCCGCTTTTCCTCACTATGTACATGGGGTTGTTGGCACCTGCAAATTGTATTTCATTTTTTGTTTTATCCCACACACATAAGGCAATATCCATACCATCGCGGGTTATAGCGCCTTGCCCCTTTTCTTTTTGCTGCAATGTTTTCAGCAGGTTTGTACGCAGTGCATTTAATATAGCGGCGGCATCGTCAATTTTATTTTCAATAATTATTTCGTTCAGCAGGCTTATGCCAATCATGCTCATAAACGCACCGGGAACCCCGTGCCCAGTGCAATCGGCAACTGTAAATATTACTTTGTTCCGGGTATTGTAACACCAATAAAAATCTCCGCTTACCACGTCGCGGGGTTTGTAAAGCACAAAGTAGTCGCCCAGCGAATCTTTCAGGTATTCGTCGGTAGTCAGCAATGCATGCTGAATGCGTTTGGCATAATTTATACTATCTACTATGTCTTTATTTTTTTCTTCAATTATTTTATTTTTTTCCGCCAGTTCGTCGTGCGCTTTCTGTTTGTCCTTAAACCCGCGGTAAATAAAGAATGCCAGCCCGGCTACCAGCAATAGCCCGATGGCTATAGAGTATGAAATTATTTTCTGTTTTTTATTATTCAGTTCAAGTATCTGGTTTTCCTTTTCCTTTTTCTCAGAATCGTATTTCACCTGCAGTTCATTTACCTGCTTTGAACCCGCCTGTGCAAAAGCAGTATCCTTAAAGTTCGACAGGGCAGTTTCATAATCAAGCGCTTTTTTATAATCGCCAAGCTGGGCATACCCTTCAGCAAGAAATGTATAGGCAGCTTCTATAATATCATTGTCTTTGTCTTTCATTTTGCGTGCAAGCATAAGCCCGGCCATTGCATCCTTAACTCCCTCATCGGGGTTGCCGTTCATATTTTTAATATTACCTATGTTGCAGTATGTAGTGGCTACTCCATCACTATCTTTTCGTTGGTCGTAAATAACAAGTGCCATATTAAAATAGGCCACAGCGCTATCGTAGTTTTTCAAATCGGTATACACACTACCAATGTTGTTTTCAATATCGGCCTCAGTAGATAGATTTCCTTTGTTTTTCAGGGCGTTTACAAGATCCAGCGCTTCCGTAAAGTTCTCCAGTGCTTTAGGAAGATTATTCATGTCGTAATAAACATTGCCCATGTTTACCAATGAAATGGCAATAGAGAGTTTATTACTTCCTTCCCTTCTTATTTGAAGCGCCAGTGTAGAGTACTCTAACGCTTTGGTGTCATTTTTCATCGACTGCCTGTAAAGCGTACTCAGATTGTCATAAACATCGCCAAGAATGGTTGTTTTTCCGTTTTTTTCTGCAACATCAAGCGATTTCAGCAGGTAATCGAGGGCCAGCTTATTATCGCCCTTCTGCATGTACATTTCACCAAGCAATAAATAGGCGTATGCAATGCCACCATAAAAATTATGTTTACGCGAAATTTCCGATGCCTGATTTATAAAATCAAACGCTGAATCGTTATGCCGGCCATAAAAATAGGTGGCAATATCATTTAGCTTCACTACCTTGCTGGTATCGTCGGGCGCGGTTTTACATACAGTAATAAGCGAATCAATATGCCGCCTGTTTTGCGCCTCTGCCAGAAAGGAAACAAAAACGAATAACAGTAATAATAATTTATATAATTTTTTCATTCCACACTAAACTTAACCTCGTCTCCTGGTATAGATAAAAAAAGCGGAGTATACTCCGCTTTTTTATAATAAAGCATGTATTATCCTCCTATTATTTCCAGTGCAACAGCTGTAACAAGTGCAGTGTTAGGGTCTATTACGGTTTCAAAATGCACCATAGTGCCTTTTGAACTGCCTGGTACTGCTGCTACTAAGCCCGACTCCTGGCAATATGCCATAGCAAAGGGTATGATATTTCCGGTAGCCCTATCCAGTAATGTACCAATGGAATCGTTATTGGCGTCACCGGAAGTATCAATGCTCATTATTTCTCCTCTTTGCAGCAGCCTTACACTATTGGCAACAGCTTGGCCGGCAACGGTTATAGATACGTAATTTACTTTTGCTCCCGCCACAATACCCAGTTGAATGCCAAAAGGCTGAATAAAATTAATAATTGCGCCGGAATCTATATCCTGCAACGTACCGGTTACAGTTTGGCTGGGTGGCAAGGGAGTTCCGAATGCACCTGATCCTGATACTGGCTGTGATGAATTAGCAGGGCCAATATTAACTGCTCCTCCTGACCCGCTTACTGTGATGGTTGTACTTACAGACGATGAACCGTTTTGTTGCTGGTTGGTTGATTTTACAATGGCTTTTCCCATAATAGTGAGGTTTTTAAATTGTTATTAGAATTGATGATTTGCCAGATTCTATTATTCCATTAATTGCCTGTAGTTGTATCAGAAGTTTGTGTGGTTTGGGTCGATGTATCTGTTGTGGTAGTATTCTCCGACCCTGAGTTTGCAGAAGAGTCAGATGCTGTTGTTGATACATCGGCAGGAGGGGTGGTATTAGTTGATTGTTTTACAATTGCTTTTCCCATGAGAATAGTTTTTTGGTGATTATTATTCTAAAAGCGTAGTTGGTAATTCCCACAAATATAAAAACCTTTTGTTATCTGCCAAAAAACATTTGTCTCTATCTCCCCAACATTCATAATTTTGGGTATCAATTTAATATGCAGAAAAACCTTCAAACCCGTCCTTCATTTTTAAAGCCGGGTGATACCATTGGAATTGTTGCCCCTGCCCGTAAAATATCAATGGAAGAGCTGAAGCCGGCTATTGAAATTTTTGAAAAATGGGGGATGAAAGTGAAATTAGGTAAAAATATATACGCTATAGATAATCAATATGCCGGTAGTGATGAGGAACGTTGCGCCGATTTCCAGAAAATGCTTGATGATAGTGAACTGAAAGCAATTATAGCGGCACGAGGTGGTTACGGCATTGTTAGGATAATAGATAAGCTGGATTTCTCAGGGTTTATAAAACATCCTAAGTGGATTGCCGGGTACAGCGATGTAACGGTTCTTCACAGCCACATTCATAAACACTTCGGTATTGAAACGCTTCATTGCACCATGCCTATAAGTTTTGCTAAAAATATTGAATCTGTAACCTTGCTTAAGCAGGCTTTGTTTGGCGAACAGTTTTCGTACAAAATTGATGCACATCCAATGAATAGAAATGGTGAAGCTGAAGGAGAATTGCTAGGTGGTAACCTTTCACTTTTATACGCACTTGCAGCAACTCCGTCAGATTTGAATACGGACGGTAAAATACTTTTTCTTGAAGACCTTGATGAATATCTTTACCATATTGACCGTATGATGATGCAACTTAAACGGTCGGGTAAACTTTCGAAATTGAAAGGACTTGTGCTAGGTGGTTTTACAGAAATGAAAGACAATACTGTGCCATTCGGAAAAACAGCGGAAGAGATAATTATTGATGCAGTAAAGGAATATAATTACCCTGTATGCTTTAACTTTCCTGCAGGGCATGGCGAAAAGAACTTTCCTCTTTATTTAGGAAGAAAGGTGCAGATTTCCGTACAAGAAAAAACCCTCCTCAAATTTCTTTGAGAAGGGTTTTCAATACTTGATTACGAAATCAATTATTTCTTGAATTCTTTGTAACCGGCAGGAATGCTGAAAGTTCCATCGACTACTGTACCCGAAGATACCTTGGTAGCCTGCATAGAGCCTTTGGAAGCGCCTGACATATCGGTTTGTTCAGCCAGCATAGGGAACATTCCGCTTGCACCGGGAATAGCCAGCAGGTATTCCGAGAACTTATCTTTACGGTTAAGTATATTTAATAAATCCATCAGGAAATTAAAGTGGCCGGCTGCCATCCAATAATGAATTTTAACACCTTCTTCCGCGTCTTCCACTATATACTCGGTACATTTGTATCCCTGAATAGTTTTGGTATTAGCGGTTTTAGTAACCTTAGGAGTACCTGCAGGCTTAACAGCAGCAGGTGAAGGTTGGTCAAAGTAAACGTGACGAATAGGGCTTAAAGCCGTAGTCTTCTTGGTAGTAAGGTCAATAAGGTAAATACCTTCTTCGTTGTTCGATTTAGGATCGGTGTTCACCATTTTAATGTGGTTACCTTTTACATAGTACGTGTAGTACGATGTATCAACACCATTGAACGACCAGAAGTCGATTTGGCCTTCAAAAGCTGCGGCTTTTTGACCGAAGGCAGCACCAGCAAAAAGAAGGGCTGCAGCAGAAAGAGTTAATAGTTTTTTCATGATAGATTATAAGTTTTTATGCCAGTTTAGGCGCACTAATTTAGTTTTTTTTACAATACTCATACAATCAGGCAAAAACCATTACCTATATTCGCACCAATGAACGAAAAGCAACAAATAGGTGCCGAAGGTGAATCAAAGGCGGTGGAACACCTGCGCACATTGGGTTACAACATACTTGAGACCAACTGGAGGTTCGGCCAGGAAGAGATAGATATTATTGCGCAGAATAAAGATTTTTTAATTGTTGCTGAAGTAAAAACCCGTTCAACTAATTATTTTGGCGAACCCGAAGCTTTTGTGAATAAAAAAAAGCAGGCGCACCTTATAAAAGCTGCCAATGCCTATATTGAAAAAAATAATTTAAACCTTGAAGTTCGCTTCGATATTGTTTCTGTCCTTAAAAAGGGAGAGACCTATAAAGTAAATCTTATTCAGAATGCCTTTTACCCTTTAGTAAAGTAACGTATGTCACAATATCTGTTGCCCCTGCACATCATATTTGTAGTAACCTGGTTTGCCGGGCTATTTTATATAGTGCGTTTATTTATATACCATACCGAAGCAGAAAAAAAACCTGAGCCTGAAAAAAGCATTTTGCAGGCCCAGTATAAAATTATGGAACGCCGCCTGTGGTATGGTATTACCTGGCCTTCGGCTATTCTTACCTATGTGTTCGGGTTTTCATTGGCCTACCATTTATTCGGGTTTGACCATATACCGTCGTGGTTTTTAATTAAACTGTGTTTTGTGTTTGGCCTTACGTTGTATCACTTAAAGAACCAGGCTTTTTATAGCAATCTGCAAAAAAATAAAATAACATGGTCGTCGGGCCAGTTGCGGATGTGGAACGAATTGGCAACAATATTTTTAGTGGCCATTGTATTTATTGTAACCCTTCAGGACACGGTTAGTTATTTGTGGGGTATAATTGGTATTCTGCTATTTGGCTTTATGCTTTGGGGTGCCATTGCTATTTATAAAAAGGCCCGCAGTAAAAACGAGAAGGAATAATTTATGAACGACAAACCATACGTAATAATAGGCGCAGGGCTGGTAGGCTCACTGTTATCAATATATTTAGCAAAACGCGGCTTTAAGGTAGAAGTGTATGAGCGGCGTGAAGACATGCGTAAAGCCAGCATATCGGCTGGCAAATCAATCAACCTTGCGCTTAGCGACCGTGGCTGGAAGGGATTACAAGGCGTAGGAATTGCTGACGAAATTAAAAAGATTGCCATACCCATGAAGGGCCGTATGGTGCACGATATAAAAGGCAATACCAACCTTCAGCCTTATGGTAAAGAGGGGCAGGCTATTTATTCTGTATCGCGTGGCGGGCTAAATTGCATGCTTATGGATTTGGCTGAAAAACATGGAGCTAAAATTCATTTTAACCAGCGCTGCAAAAACATTTTGTTAAAAGATTCAATAGTAGTTGTTGAAGATAGTAATCAGAAGGAAACACATATAGCTGCAAAGCGCATCATCAGTACCGACGGGGCATTTTCGGCAGGCAGGTTGCAATTGCAATTATCTACCGACAGGTTTGAATATTCGCAGCATTATTTGAATTACGGATATAAAGAATTACATATACCACCAACTAAAGATGGCGGCTTTGCCATGGAGAAAAACTGCCTGCATATATGGGCACGTGGTACGTTTATGATGATTGCACTGCCGAATATTGATGGAAGTTTTACGTGTACATTATTCTTCCCGTTCGAAGGCAAGGAATCGTTTGCTGCGCTGAAAGACAGGAACGATGTAAGTAAATTCTTCAAAGAAGTATTCCCCGATGCAGTGCCGTTAATGCCAACCTTGCTCGATGATTTTTCCAATAACCCTACTTCATCTTTGGTAACCGTTAAGTGTTATCCGTGGAGCTTTGGCGATAAGCTATTGCTGCTGGGTGATGCGGCTCATGCAATAGTGCCTTTCTTCGGACAGGGTATGAACTGCGGCTTTGAAGACTGTACAGTGTTTAACCAACTGCTCGACCAGTACCTTAATAAAGGCAGTGAAGAAGATAGCTGGAAAACAATTTTTGAAGAAACTGGTAAATCGCGTAAGCCAAATAGTGATGCCATTGCCGATTTAGCGGTGGCTAACTTTATTGAAATGCGTGACCTGGTAACGCACCCTGATTTTATTCTGCAGAAAAAAATTGAAGCGCATTTTAGCCAATTGCACCCCGATAAATGGCTACCGCTATACAGCATGGTAACCTTTACCGACCTGCCATACAGCCATGCCCTTAAGCAAGGCCAGAAACAAGACGCCATCATGAAAAAGGTATTGGCTACACCAGATATAGCGAATAAATGGAACTCGCCAGAAGTGGAGAAGATGATGCTTGAATTGGTTGGATAATATTCATTTCTCTGTAAAAAGTATTTCCTTTGTAACGCCTGTTATAACAAATGGAAAATACAGAAACACCAAAAGACTCGAACAAGCTTAGCTGGCGCGATTATTTACTGATTGCCGGCATAATAGCAGTATTTTACTTTTTCGATAATGACCATCAGGATATACTTAATTACCCTGATTACCTTATGTATTGGCTGGTTGCAGCCATTGCCATTGCGTTGGTAGTAACCCGTTTCAGAAAGTTTGAGAAGAAATATATGGCCTTTCAAACCACTGGCGACAGGCTGTTTTATGCATTAATAAGCCTTGTAGGTTGTGGTGCAGGCGCATGGGTGGCAGCAGGTATATTGCTTTCGCCTTTCAATTATTACGATGTGCATATTGCCCGCCAAAACCCAATGGATAGTATTATATGCAATATAGACAGCACCACTATAAGCGAAAAGAATCCGGATGAGACGCAGACAAGTACCATATACTATCATGCCTATGATAAACCCGGAAAAATAGAGACCCATGATTATCTTCAGGCCCTGGCCTATATGCACGTATTACACTCATACGGCCAGTACAGGCTTATGCTGGGTGTGCATAAGGGCATACTTAGTACATGGTGGCTAGACAAATGGAGCCTTAGGTATAACCCGCCTATACCTACCCAAAAGAGGTGAAAAAGGCATTCAATCCCAATTGTACACAATTGCTGTCTAAAATTATAATGCTGATTATCAGTATATTAAATGCATTGTTAAATAAATATGAAGAATTTGGTATGTGTGTATCATGCTGAATACTACATTTGCATCCCTTTTTAAGAAAACGTTCTTTAAATCAGTATCAGGAAAGCAACTGCAAAAGCGAGAAGAGTGTAAAAAGCTTGCGATAAAAAAAGTTGAAAAAAGATTTGCAGATTAAAAAGATTATGTATCTTTGCAGCCCTTTTTTGATAAAAGGTTAGTTCTTTAGTATGTTTTAGTCCCTTGCAAAACAGGGGATATATCATAACAAAAAGTTCTTTGAAGTATTGGAGAAGAAAGAAATAGCGAACATCATTCCCTTTCAGGTTTTTTTCTGAGAGGGTAAATGAGAAACCAAATCAAAATGTCAATTTTCGTTATCGCTACGGCGAAACGAAACACGATCAAACACACAATGGAGAGTTTGATCCTGGCTCAGGATTAACGCTAGCGGCAGGCCTAATACATGCAAGTCGAGGGGCAGCAGGTGTAGCAATACATGCTGGCGACCGGCGCACGGGTGCGTAACACGTATGCAATCTTCCCTTAACTAGTGAATAGCTTTGAGAAATCAGAATTAATACACTATAACATTGCGAAATGGCATCATTTTGCAATTAAAGCTCCGGCGGTTAAGGATGAGCATGCGTCCCATTAGCTAGTTGGCGAGGTAACGGCTCACCAAGGCTACGATGGGTAGGGGTTCTAAGAGGATTTACCCCCACACGGGAACTGAGACACGGTCCCGACTCCTACGGGAGGCAGCAGTAAGGAATATTGGTCAATGGACGCAAGTCTGAACCAGCCATGCCGCGTGTAGGATGAAGGTTCTATGGATTGTAAACTACTTTTGTACGGGAAAAAACCCCGGGTTTCTACCTGGGTTGATGGTACCGTAAGAATAAGGATCGGCTAACTCCGTGCCAGCAGCCGCGGTAATACGGAGGATCCAAGCGTTATCCGGATTCACTGGGTTTAAAGGGTGCGTAGGTGGAATGTCAAGTCAGTGGTGAAAACCTGCAGCTCAACTGTAGAACTGCCATTGATACTGTCATTCTTGAGTACATTTGATGTGAGTGGAATGTGTCGTGTAGCGGTGAAATGCTTAGATATGACACAGAACACCAATTGCGAAGGCAGCTCACAAAACTGTAACTGACACTGAGGCACGAAAGCGTGGGGATCAAACAGGATTAGATACCCTGGTAGTCCACGCCGTAAACGTTGAATACTAGATGTATGCCCGTTAGGGTATGTGTCAAAGCGAAAGCGTTAAGTATTCCACCTGGGGAGTACGACCGCAAGGTTGAAACTCAAAGGAATTGACGGGGGCCCGCACAAGCGGAGGAGCATGTGGTTTAATTCGATGGTACGCGAGGAACCTTACCTGGGCTTGAAAGTTAGTGACCGTCCCTGAAAGGGGATTTTCCGAAAGGACACGAAACTAGGTGCTGCATGGCTGTCGTCAGCTCGTGCCGTGAGGTGTTGGGTTAAGTCCTGTAACGAGCGCAACCCCTATCATTAGTTGCCAGCGGGTAATGCCGGGGACTCTAGTGAAACTGCCTGCGTAAGCAGAGAGGAAGGTGGGGATGACGTCAAGTCATCACGGCCCTTACGTCCAGGGCTACACACGTGCTACAATGGTCGACACAACGGGCAGCTACTTGGTAACAAGATGCTAATCTCTAAAGTCGATCTCAGTTCGGATAGAGGTCTGCAATTCGACCTCTTGAAGTTGGATTCGCTAGTAATCGCGCATCAGCAATGGCGCGGTGAATACGTTCCCGGGCCTTGTACACACCGCCCGTCAAGCCATGGAAGTTGGGAGTACCTGAAGTCGATTGCCGCGAGGCGTCGCCTAAGGTAAAACCAATGACTGGGGCTAAGTCGTAACAAGGTAACCGTACCGGAAGGTGCGGTTGGAATACCTCCTTTTTAGAGCGATTTTCGGTTTCGTTTGTTCGTTATTTCTTCTTTTTCAGTTTTCCCAACGCGAGAAACCCAGTAACCCTAGGGCAGCGGGGTATTTGTAGTAAGGGGCACTAATAGTAGCCATTAGCTACTAGCTACTAGCTATTAGCCAATTGCCATAATACAGTCCCGTAGCTCAGTTGGTTAGAGCACTACACTGATAATGTAGGGGTCGGCAGTTCAAATCTGCCCGGGACTACTATAGTAGCCATTAGCCATTAGCTAATAGCTAACAGCTCGGCTTGGGGAATTAGCTCAGCTGGCTAGAGCACCTGCTTTGCAAGCAGGGGGTCATCGGTTCGACTCCGATATTCTCCACAACATTCAGTGAACGTACTGAATAGTATTTTGAAATAGATAATTAATTGGAAAGTAGCTCAAGGGTAGAGCAGTCCGGCTATAATAGTCGGGAAGGTCATCGGTTCGATTCCGGTATTCTCCACAAGTGCACAGGTTGTTGTAAACCGGCACAGCGTTCTTTGACATATTGAAATAGATAATATAACTTGACTCACAACAGGTCAATGTAAAACAAATGTTAGTAAAAAAGTTACTTAAGGGCGTATGGTGGATGCCTTGGCTCTTATAGGCGATGAAAGACGTGATAGGCTGCGATAAGCTTCGGGGAGGTGCCGAATAACCTTCGATCCGAAGATTTCTGAATGGGGAAACCTGGTACACTGAAGGTGTATCGCGAAAGCGCAAACTCGGAGAACTGAAACATCTAAGTACCCGAAGGAAGAGAAAACAAAAGTGATTCCGCAAGTAGTGGCGAGCGAACGCGGAATAGCCCAAACCTTGTTGGTTAAGGCCAGCAAGGGGTTGTAGGACTACAATGTGGACTGTAAATATAAAGTGGAAGTTTCTGGAAAGAAACCCAAGATAGGGTGATAGGCCCGTACACGAATTGTATTTGCTACCTAGTAGTATCCTGAGTATCGCGGGGTCGGAGACGCCTTGCGAGAATTTGCCGGCACCATCCGGTAAGGCTAAATACTTATAAGAGACCGATAGCGAACCAGTACTGTGAAGGAAAGGCGAAAAGAACCTCGAACAGAGGAGTGAAATAGAACCTGAAACCATACGCTTACAAGCAGTTGGAGCCCCCTTGAGGGGTGACAGCGTGCCTTTTGCATAATGAGCCTACGAGTTACTCATCACCAGCAAGGTTAATTGCGTGAACGCAAGCAGCCGAAGCGAAAGCAAGTCTTAACTGGGCGTACAGTTGGTGGTGGTAGACGCGAAACTTTGTGATCTACCCATGGTCAGGATGAAGTTCTGGTAACACAGGATGGAGGTCCGAACTGGTGAACGTTGAAAAGTTCTCGGATGAACTGTGGGTAGGGGTGAAAGGCTAATCAAACTGAGAGATAGCTCGTACTCCTCGAAATGTTTTTAGGAACAGCCTTGATTGAATTGTCGTAGAGGTAGAGCTACTGATTGGGCTAGGGGGCTTCATCGCCTACCGAACCCTGACAAACTCCGAATGCTACGACATGTAATCAGGAGTGAGTCTCTGGGCGCCAAGGTCCTGGGACGAGAGGCAAACAAACCAGACCATCAGCTAAGGTCCCAAAATGTATATTAAGTTGCATCTAACGAGGTCTAACTGCACTGACAGCCAGGATGTTTGCTTGGAAGCAGCCATTCATTTAAAGAGTGCGTAACAGCTCACTGGTCGAGCGGTTGGGCGTGGAAGATAAACGGGCATAAAATATACTACCGAAGCTATGGACTATGCAGTAATGCATTAGTGGTAGAGGAGCATTCCAGCGGCGCTGAAGGTATACTGTTAGGTATGCTGGAGCTTCTGGAAAAGAAAATGTAGGCATAAGTAACGATAATGGGGGCGAGAAACCCCCACACCGATAGACTAAGGTTTCCTGAACAACGTTAATCGGTTCAGGGTTAGTCGGGGCCTAAGGCGAATCCGAATGGATAAGTCGATGGATAGTTGGTTAATATTCCAACACTGGCTTTACTGCGATGGGGTGACGGAGTAGTGAAAGGTCTGCCTCCTGACGGAATAGGAGGTTAAAAAGCAAAGGTATACGACCGGTAGGCAAATCCGCCGGTTGTGCTGAAGCCGATAGTACCGTGAGCCTTCGGGCAAGCGGATAATGACCCTAATCAGACTTCCGAGAAAAACCTCTAAGCTTCAGGTAACAGCCACCCGTACCGCAAACCGACACAGGTAGTCAAGGAGAGAATCCTGAGGTGCTCGAGTGAGCCGCGGTTAAGGAACTAGGCAATTTAACCCTGTAACTTCGGGAGAAAGGGTCCCCAACGCAAGTTGGGGCGCAGTTAAATGCTTCTAGCGACTGTTTAACAAAAACACAGGGCTCTGCAAAATCGAAAGATGAAGTATAGGGCCTGACACCTGCCCGGTGCTGGAAGGTTAAGAGGAGAGGTTAGTAGTAATACAACGCTTTGAATCGAAGCCCCAGTAAACGGCGGCCGTAACTATAACGGTCCTAAGGTAGCGAAATTCCTTGTCGGGTAAGTTCCGACCTGCACGAATGGTGTAACGACTGGAAGGCTGTCTCGACCGCGAGCTCGGTGAAATTGTGATACCGGTGAAGACGCCGGTTCCCTGCAACGGGACGGAAAGACCCCGTGCACCTTCACTATAACTTAACATTGTCTTTGGGTGAATGATATGTAGCATAGGTGGGAGACTTTGAAGCTGCGGCGCTAGCCGTGGTGGAGTCGACAGTGAAATACCACTTTTCGTTTATTTGAAGTCTAATCCCATAACCATGGGAGACAGTGTTTGGTGGGTAGTTTGACTGGGGTGGTCGCCTCCAAAAGAGTATCGGAGGCTTTCAAAGGTACCCTCAGTACGCTTGGTAACCGTACGTGGAGCGCAATAGCATAAGGGTGCTTGACTGTGAGGCATACAAGCCGAGCAGGGCCGAAAGGCGGATATAGTGATCCGGTGGTTCCGCATGGAAGGGCCATCGCTCAAAGGATAAAAGGTACGCCGGGGATAACAGGCTGATCCTCCCCAAGAGCTCACATCGACGGGGGGGTTTGGCACCTCGATGTCGGCTCGTCACATCCTGGGGCTGAAGAAGGTCCCAAGGGTTGGGCTGTTCGCCCATTAAAGTGGCACGCGAGCTGGGTTCAGAACGTCGTGAGACAGTTCGGTCCCTATCTGTTGTGGGCGTTAGAAATTTGAGGGGAGTTGACTCTAGTACGAGAGGACCGAGTTGAACGGACCGCTAGTGTACCTGCTGTGGCGCCAGCTGCATCGCAGGGTAGCTATGTTCGGATGGGATAAGCACTGAAAGCATCTAAGTGCGAAGCCCACCCCAAGATAAGATTTCTTTTAAGGGTCGTTAAAGATGATGACGTTGATAGGCTATAGGTGTAAAGCTAGTAATAGCAAAGCCGAGTAGTACTAATAACCCGTAGACTTTGTACTCGATATTTGTTTTACATTCCTGTGGGTCAGTTATATTATCTACTTTCATATGTTTACCATATTTATGTAACAGCTAAAACTGTTATACGATTTAGGGTGACTATAGCAGCGGGGTTCACCTCTTCCCATTCCGAACAGAGAAGTTAAGACCGCTCGCGCAGATGGTACTGCCCACAAAGCGGGAGAGTATGTTGTTGCCCAATTTTAAGCCCCAGTAGTAATACTGGGGCTTTTTTTATTGTACCCGCCGTAGCCTTACTTTGTTCGCCGAAGCCAGGCGGAGGAGAAGCGTAGGCGGGTTTTACTCTTCTCCAGGAAAATATTTACCGTTAGTTTACTTAAGCCTGGAAAGTGTTGGCCGTTCCTCTCCCTAACTCAATTTCGGGTGGAACGTATACAATATATAAGATACAGCGATGCCACCTAAAACAAAACCTCCAATAGCAGCTAATTTTTGCTTCCTTGTTAATGGCATAAACGTCATGATAGCTAGTTGAACTACCCCACCAACCAATTTTCCTTCATTTTCAATTGCCTTAATGTCAGCCATGATTACTTTTTCCATTTTACTTTCATTTTTAAATTCTAATTATATAAAGATAGGATATAGGTAAAAGGAAAATAGTGCTTTCTAATTGGCCCAATTCACAATCGTATGTTTATAACTACCAACCCTCCGTTCATTTGAACAACACTGTATTAAAAAATTTATTTCTTACCTTTATTAACTAAAACCTATTTTAATGGATACTCTTAAAATGAAATTCAAGCTTTATAATCTTGAATTTGAGCTTGAAGGAAATGAAAACACTGTAAAAGAGGAATTTACAAAATTTAAAGAATCCTTTTTGAATGACCTTTTGGGAAAGATGAATATAATAGAGAGGCAAGTAACTACAATTCCCCAAGGCCAAATAAGGAAAATAGAGATACCTCAAAGTACTTTACAAGTTGAACAGAATGATTACCCGGCAATCAAGGAAGTTGTAAAGAAAGACTTGCCTAAGACAGAGCCAGAATGGGTTTTAATTTACGCATTTTATTCATCAGCATTTGGAGAAAATACTTTTACAGAAGCGGACTTAAAAAAGTATTATAATTCGACAGGGCGAAAAAATGTCAGTAGAACAGGTCATTTTGCTCATAACGTAAGCTCTTTGCTAAAGCATAATTATATTAAAGTGCATAATGACACTGAATATTTAATGAAAGATGAAGGAATTAATTATGCTAAACAGATATTGTCAGGCAATTCAACTTCAAAATCTGTTAACAGAATATCGACAAAATCTAAAAACCCTTCTACAGTTATTGAAAGTAGTGAAGAACAAAAGCCGAAAAAAGTTAAAGCTCAAAGTTCAGTTGGTTTTGTTGATTTAAAACTACCTCAGTCGGATTTAAAAAACTGGAGTGATTTCTTTGAAAGCAAGCAACCCAAAGGCCAAAATGAATCAGTTGCCGTAGCAATGAAATGGCACAAGGATTATAGTAATAGTAGTGAAACCTCACTGGAAGAAATAAATTATTTATTGAGTATTGTCGCTAAAACACCTAGTGCTTTAGCCCAAGTTCTTATAAATATGGGGGGATCGCAATTTCGGTGGGTTACGAAAGGGTCAAGAGGGAAATACCAATTAAGCTCAATTGGTGAAAATTATGTGATGAATAAATTGCCGAAAAGTTAGGGGTAAAAATATCTTAATTTATTTCTTTGCTTGCTTTTTGGTCTTGTCTTTTGACTTAGCAGTAAGATGTTCTCCATGAGTACTAAAGATAGAATCGACTAGCCTACTACAACTGGAGGTTACCCTAGCCAGTACCTTAATTTGTTCCCGGACAGAAGAACTATCTGATTTATGGGGATAATTAATACTGTGATCTACTTCACCCCAAACCTCTTCCATTAAGGTTCTAACTTGAACTTCAAGTGTAATTCCTGATTTTGAATTTGGTTTAATAATATAATGTACACTAGTGTACATGTTAGGTGATTTATCCACTTTTACACCAATACTTTCAAAATATTCTCTTGACTCGTCATCCCATGTTTTTGCAGATGGCCCCTCAACGATTTTCCAGTTCTGTTCGTCGATTATTTTCTTAAGCTCTAAATGTATCTGTTCAAATTGCTTTGTGTAAAGATGTAGAATTCTAAAACCACCCAAATCATTAATCTTAATAAGTAGATTATTCTTAGTTATTGTGAATTTTTTCTTTTTTTCTACCGATTCATTATATTTACGTATAAGCTTATCCATTAGATGTTCAGGGTCTTTAAGACGGGCTTTATGAGAATGGATTATGTTCATCAAGTTTTCAGAATTAAGCACATACCCTTCAAAACTATTGAGGGACATCGAAATAAGCCCTTTATTGTCTATAAAATGCTGGACCATTTCGCCAAATTCTTTCTTCTGTTGTGCATTGATAATATTTTTCATGCTCATAAAGAAAATTATTCTGTTGCAGAAATAATTTTATTGGCAATCGATATAAACTCTTCTACCGCTTGTGCTTTCTGATCTGCACTTCCACCATCAACTGCAAAAAAAGGTACACCTTGTGTTTGTGATAAAGGGGCAAGGCTAGCAAAGTCCTTTACTTGCCCAAGTTTATGCTGACTAGGGGTGCCTTTTGCTAAATCCTTGTCAATTTTGCGGAGTACCTCTACAATATCACTATAAGTACTTTTCTCTAACTTAGTTGCATAAGCAGCATATTGGGATGCAATAGATTCACTATACATTCTGAACCTTTGAAGTATATATCCAATGTATTCCGGTTTGCCAGGTAGCAATAGCGTATTATCTGGAGCTAATAATGAAATAATTTGCCATTCTTTTATCCAGTCATATAAAGACCTTCCTAATGTTTTCAATGCCCTGACAGAAAACAAGTCACAAGCTGCTGGAACTATAAAGTAATCACAATCTAAAAGTATAACCCTATTAAGCGGTCCAATATTGGGTCCAACATCATAAAAAATATAATCGATTTTTTCCTTCGTTGCAATATTGTTAACTATTTCACTTATTGCTGAAGCACCCTTAAATCCACGAGGTTTTCTTTGTAAACATTCGACCCAAATCTGGTTAAGTTCTTGCTCAAATTCAGATAAGCGAATATCACCAGGAAGAAGAAATACATTATCAAGCCTTTCTGATACTTTAATATTCTTGACTCCGCCTGTACCCTCAATAAATGGCTTTAGAGCAGACCAAATTGTAACTCCTTCATCCGTATCAGAGTTATCAAGCCAATTATCTACAACGTCCGATTCGACCAGATAAGAGGTTAAATTGCATTGTGGATCTGTATCAACTAATAAAACACGTTTACCCAGACTACCCAAAGCAGCAGCAATATTTATAACAAGCGTAGTTTTACCTACTCCGCCTTTATGATTATAGAGAGTGAGTCTCGCAGATTTATGCCTATTTTGATTGACCTTGCGCACGATTAATTTTTTTGCTGATTTTGAGGTGTCGATTTTTTGGTTCTTTTCTTAATCCGCATGCTTGCAATACGGGCTCTTGCCGCATCATAATCAGGTAATGCTTGTACATATAATTCGCCCGCAGAGCTAATTTGATTATTACCCTTAGAAGCCTGCACTAAAAACCCAGCTCTACTTGCATTACTAACTGCTACCGCTGCATTTGAAAATTTAGGTTGTGCCGCTTCTGTATTTAAAGCGCTTAAATCAAGTGTCTTAAAATGAGGCATATTCTTATAATGGGTTAGATAATATGCCAAACATGCAATTCGGTCAACATCTGTTTGTGGCAGTTTATCCCTTAAAAAATCTTTTGGTGTTATATCTCTGTTTTCTGAAAAAGGCACAGAACCATGAGAATGCTTTGTTTCAGCATTATGTCTATTTTCACGTATAGCATCAATTCCAAGAAATGATGCTACAGCTTGTAAGGTTCTTTTTTGAGCATCACTGTCAAGTGTTTTAAGTGCAGCAAGAATTGAAGTTAGAACTTCAAGGTCTGTTTTATTATTTTCATCCATAGACTATTTTTTTTCAAAGTTAAAGGTAGTAAAATGTTTTTTCTTGGTTTTATCCTATATGCTAAAGATAATAAGAATTGTGGAATTAAGCGTAGATATTAATTTTGTAATTGAAGTAAATCTAATGTAAAACTTGAAAGTAATTTATTCGCCATTTTGCTTATTTATCAGCAAGTTAAGGGTATTAGTATAGGGCGAATTGAGAAATTAGAATTTAAACCCCTTCAATGTATTTTACATCCTCCGGCTTTTGCAGGTTATACTGCAAAACCAGGGTTTGGTTTTGGGGTTTCTGCTTTTCGCTGGGGTAGCTGCCGCGCTTTTTAAAGAGGCGGTCGGCAGCCATCACAACATCGTAATGGCTGGGCTTGCGCTTTATGGTTAACGTCTTGCCGTCAATTATGCGCTGTTCTTCAATTTCGTAATCGCCTTTAATTATCGAGCAAAGCACAGCCTCTACTTCAAGGTCGCTCAGCACATTTTCTTTGGCTGCCCTGGTAATGGCATCTTTGCGCACCTCGTTAATTATGCCCTGCTCAACCTGGTTGCGTTCATCAATTTGTTTGCGGGCCACCGCAAGGTAGCCCATAATGGTGCGTTCCGTCACGCACCATTTGGCCGAAAATTCTTTTACAATACCGGCCGTGGTTTCGCCTTTGTCAAGGCGCTCGGTAATTTCCGTTATCC
>JABDGY010000022.1 GCA_013285805.1 Bacteroidota bacterium
CGACTGCCATACTATTGTTAAGGGTAAATTCCTGGTAATGCAGGCCCGAATTCAATATTACGGTTTCACTGAATTTGTGTTTCCATTCAACATAAGATTGCAGCAAAGCGCTAACGCCGGTGTATTTTGTGCCATACACATAATTGCTGTCGTGCAGGGCGCTGTCGGCATAGTTGTTATCATAAATATCGGCCATGGCGCCAAACTTTAATGTGTTGCGCGAGTTGATTTTTTTATTCAGGGTATAATAGGCGGAGTAGGTTAGGGCCGTAGACTTTTGGCCGTAGGTTACCTTGGTTGAATTATTACCATATACGGTGTCTATTTCTGTTACGTTTTGCAGGCCCGATACGGCAAGGGTGAGGCTTTGTGAAGTATTTTCATTGAAGAAATACTTGTATGAAATGCCTACTACGCCCATAGTTGAACCAAAATAGGTGTTTTCATTAAATGGAGTCAGGTTAAATGAATTCTGGTCCTGTTGCGATGCTAATACGGCAATATAGCTTGGCCCGCCAAGCCCGAATATAGATAGCCTGCCTGCTTTAACGCCCATGGGAATATCTACTTTAAAGGAGATATCCTCGTATTGCGGCACTGCCGCATAGCCATAGTTAATACCCAGCACATGAAAGAACGACAAGGTAGAATAACGTACATCGACAATATATGAAGGGGCTGAAGGCCCTTTGGAAAGCGGCCCTTCGGCTTCCAGTTCGGCTCCGTTAAAACCAATTTGCCCGGTAAACTCAGCACGTTCATTATTTCCATCACGCAAACGCAAATCGAATACACCTGCCAGCGCATTGCCATATTCTGCAGGAAAAGCCCCGGTAAGGAAGTCGGACTTATCGAGTGTGTTGTTGTTCAATATGCTCACGGGCCCTCCTGTAGAGCCCAGTGTACCAAAGTGATTGGGGTTGGGAATATCAATTCCCTCGCACATCCATAACAGGCCCAGGGGCGAATTGCCACGTATTACAATATCGTTTCGGGTATCGTCGGCTACGCTTACGCCGGCATAGTTAGTGGCCATGCGGGAGGGGTCGTCGAGCGAACCGGCATAACGGCCTGCATCATCGGGCGAAAAGGCGCGTGCGCTTACCGTGGCCATATCGTTTAACGGATTATGTTTGTTGGTATCGCTATGCACAATAACTTCATGCAGTGTGTCTACATATTCTTCCATGGTAACGTTTACAATACCCTCTTTTCCTATGTCGAGAATAACGTTGTTAAGTATGACAGGCTTGTAACCCAATATAGAGAATTCAAGGCTTACGTGGCCTATAGGTACGTGTGATAAGGTGTAATTACCATCAACATCGGTGGCAGTGCCAATTAATGAATCGCTATGCAGCAGGCGTATCGTTACTCCCGGTATAGGCGATTGTGATTGGGCATCGGTTACAATGCCGTGTATTTTTTGTGTAGGCGTTTGCGCATACATGCCAAGCGTGGCAAGCAAGGCAAAAATGATGAGTAGGGGTTTTTTCATATAATGGTTACTAAAACCGGGACAAAATTGCTTCATAACCGCCGTAACGGACGATAACAAATGTTATCATTTTTGAAGCTGTGCCGATTTTAACCTGCTTAAATGTACGGGGGTAACGCCAAGGTATGAGGCTATCATATGTTGCGGCACCCGCTGGTGGATGCCGGGGAAACATTCGTTAAGCTTATCAAGCCTTGCCAATATATCGTCGGCGTATATTTCTTCTATACGGTCGCTGAGCATCATAAAATAGTGTTCAGCAATCAGCCTGCCCATTTTGTTGCCATCTTTTATGCACTCGTAGCCAAACTCCAGCGCTTCACGGTTTATAATAACGGCTTCCACATCTTCCAGCGCCTGTATACCGTAGCTCGAAGGTTTATTTTTAAGGAAAGACGCGTATTCAGTAATGTAGTTTCCTTCAATTGTAAAATGCAATGTTATTTCTTCTCCCTTGGGCCCGACCATCAGGTTGCGGGTAAGGCCTGAGTTAATAAAGAAGATTTCATCGCAGATGGTATCCTGCTTTAACAGGAAGTCTTTCTTCTTATAGTTCTTAATGGATAGTTTCGGAATAAATGCGCCTAACTCCGCCTCAGAAAATGAGATGAGCGAGGAAAAGGATTCATATATTTTTGAGTAGCCTAACATGATAGCACCAGAATCATGATATAAAGGTATGGTTTTTCCGGCAGAAAATATTCTACCTTATATGGTAAAACGAAGGAAATGGTAAAATACTTTCGATTTAACTAAAAGTTAATCTCAGCAGGTGTTTTCAAATCCCAATGCCTATCAGAAGTACATCATCTATCTGCTCCAGGTTTCCTTTCCAGTTATCAAATGTGTTTTCCAGTATTGACTTTTGTTCTGCTAATGGGCAGTGGCTTATAGTTAACAGCTTCTCCTGAAGTTGTTTGTATTTGAATTTTTTGCCATTAGGCCCGCCAAACTGGTCGGCATAGCCATCGGTGAATATGTATAACCTGTCGCCTTTATTAAGTTTAATAGTGTGGTTAGTGAATGGCTTCAATTCATCGTATTGTAAGCCTATGGGCTGTTTATCGGCGTTTATTTCTTCAAGTTCACCGTTTTTCCTGAATATCCAAAGAGGGTTGTGCGCCCCGGCGAACTCTACTGCATTATTTTTCTTATCTAATGCGCAAAGTGCAATGTCCATTCCTTCCTTGCCTTCGCCAATGGCGCCTGTTTGTTTAAGCGAACGGATAATAGATTCCCTTAAATGGAACAATACTTCACAGGGAGCGGTAATGCGTTTTTCGTTTACTATCTGGTTCAGCAAAGCATTGCCAATCATGCTCATAAACGCGCCGGGAACACCATGCCCTGTACAATCTACAGCCGCTAACAATGTTTTGTCGCCTATTTCCGATATCCAGTAAAAATCGCCGCTGACGATATCGCGCGGCTTAAATAAAATAAACGATTCAGGGAGCAGCCGATTTATTTCTTCATTAGTGGGCAATATGGCACGTTGTATGCGTAAAGCGCTGTGTATGCTATCGGTAATGTCTTTATTCTTCTCTTCAATAATGTCGAATGCGTTCTTTAATTCCACATTTCTTACTCTTTCCAATTCAGCTTCGCGCTTTGAAGCCGATATCTGGTTCATTAACTGTATACTCTTTAACTGCGAGCTCGATTGTGAGCTAAGTACTTCCTCTTTGAGTTTATGGTATTTTTTGTAAAAGGCAAGCGCATTTTTTGAATCGTCCAGATGTTCATATATGTCCGACAGCAGTTGAGAGATTTCATAAATAATAGATTTGAAATTTTTCTCTTCGGCAATTTTAAGCCCTTTCAGGTAATAATCCAGGGCCTCGGCGGTATGGCCCAGTTGTAAAGCAACTTTTCCTCTTATCTGGTAAAAACGCATCATACCGAAAAAGTCTCCGCTTGCCTCAACAACGGGAAAGCTTTTATTAAACCAATCCAGCGCCTTTTCAGGTTCATGGCATGCAATATGCAGCTCCATTACTTTGCTCAGGTTTGAAAAATAACCCCTGAAATCTTCTTTTTCTCCCCTCATAGATAAAGCCTCGTAAAGGTTTTCGCGTGCGGCTTCATAGTTCCCTTTTCGTGTGTATATGTCACCAATCAGGCTTTGCAAGGCGGCAATTCCTAGCCTGTCACCCAGTCCTTTCCTTATATCAAGGCCTTTTAAAGCCATCTCAAGCGCTTCATCCAGGTTTCCGAATATCTGGTGTATAAAGCCCATTTGAAAATAGCAGGATGCCAGACCTGCCATGTCGCCCAGCTTTTCGCGTATCTGAATACATTTATTTAATGCTTCAACCGAGAGGGTGAAGTTGGCAAAACGCATATGTAATACACCCAGGTTATATTGAGCGTTCGACATGCCTACGTCATCTTGTAATTCTTCAAAAAGAGGTATGGCAGCAAGTAATAATTCCAGTCCTTTTTCCAATTGCGATAACTGAATGTCCTGAAAAGCAAGATTGCTTAACGCATCGGCTTTACCTTTTTTGTAATTATGTTTTTCGGCAAGGCTCAGCGCTTCATTTGCAAAGGAGATTGAATCTTCCGGTGCCCTGTTGCGCGATTCGAAGGATGCCTTATTGAGTTCATCAATCTTTCCTTTGATAGAGGGCTCTATAGTTATGGTTTCAGATTCTGCCTGCATAGTATTACAAACTTAACAAAATGGGGTTTATAAGCAAGCTATCAAATATTACCTTTGCATAAGCATGAATATTACCCAACAACTGCAAGCACTATCTACCCTGCACGGCCTTGCCAGCCTTTTAATACTGGCTGTTTTGGAACTTGTTTTGGGGATAGATAATATCATTTTCATATCGATTGTTATAGCCAAATTACCTGAGCAGAAACGACTGCCGGCACGAATTACCGGGCTCAGCCTGGCATTGGTAATGCGTATAGTAATGTTATTTGCCCTTATCTGGCTTTCACAAATAACAACCGTATTGTTTACTATCAAGGGTTTTACCGTTACCATACGCGACGAACTTTTCTTTGTCGGTGGGGTTTACTTAGTGTGGAATACAGCAAGAGAATTGAAAAAGCATTTAAACAAGAAGGCAGATGTTGAAAACGCCCACAAAACATTTTATAAGAATGCCATTCTGCAAATTGTTATGGTTGATATTTTATTCTCCTTCGACTCTATTTTCACTGCTATTGGTATAATGCAAAACTTTGTAATTATGGCGCTGGCTATAGTATTGGGTATGATTTTTATGCTTTACCTGTCGGGTAAAATAAGCACGTTTATAAATAAATACCGCAGTGTTAAAACTATTGCGCTATGCTTTATTATTGCGGTGGGGTTGATACTTGTCTCTTCAGCATTTCATTATGAATTGCCTAAGAAATATATTTATCTCGCCTTCCTTGTTGCGTTTGCTATAGAAGGAATAAATTTATTAATCAGGAAACCAAAGGAACGCGGATGACGCAGATTTATTAAGATATTCGCAGAACAGTAAATCATAAGCAATCATAAAGATCAGCGTTCTATTTGTAATATGACCGGTAAGCTACTCACAAATAAAAGACTTATAGCAATAGGCATACTTGCCCTTATTACGTTTGTTTGCTTCCGGTATACCTTGCACAATGAGTTTTCGAATTGGGACGATGATATTTACGTTACCAACGATACCTGCATAAGAGCTTTTACTGCGCCTAACCTTAAGGCTATATTTACTGAAGATATTACCAAGAATAATTTCCATCCGCTTACCATGCTTTCGCTGGCGGTGAATTACCACTTTGCACAGTTAAGGCCCGAGACTTATTATTTAACCAATATACTCATTCACATAGCCAATGTTATACTGGTATTCCTGCTTTTCATTATGCTGGCTATAAGGCTTAAGGTTAATGAGAGTGGCGCACTTGCTATTGCGTTTTTCGGGGCCTTGTGGTTTGGCATTCATCCCATGCATGTGGAATCTGTCTCCTGGCTCGCGGAGCGAAAGGATGTATTATACACTTTCTTTTACCTGGTTGGATTAATAACCTATCTCAAGTTCCATGCAAGTCGTAATATGAAGTGGTATTGGTTCACGTTCGGGCTATTTGTTTTATCATGCCTCTCAAAGCCAATGGCAGTGGTGTTCCCTGTCTCATTGCTATGTCTTGATTTCCTCTTTTCAGGCAAATTGACATGGAAACAGATTTGGGGAAAGGCGCCCTTTTTCATTGCTGCGCTTATTTGTGGCGCGTATGCTGTTTATACCCAAAACAGGACAGGCGCTATAGCTGATTTCAGTAAACTGACCTGGGGAGAAAGAACAATGTATGCTTCTTACGGATTTGTGATGTATGTCTCCAAAGTTTTTAACCCGACTTACCTCTCAACTTTTTATCCTTATCCTTATAGGTATACTGACCATACATTACCTTTTATATACCCTGCAGCACCTTGGATAGCATTATTAATACTGGCTGCGCCACTTTTTATTACGTACAAATACTATCGCAAGTATTTTAATGTTGTGGCTTTTGGTTTAGGGTTCCTGCTTACCAACCTGATTTTTGTTTTACAGTTTATCTCCTGCGGTGCAGCTATTATGGCCGACAGGTATTCGTATGTGGCGTATATAGGGTTCTTCTTTATGCTTATGTATTTGTTAAATGAATTGGTAAAGCATTTTCCGGTAATTAAAGTAATGGTGTTGGTTCTTGTATCCGTAGTTTCAATATGGTTTGGCTACTTATGCTCAGAGCGCACTCATGCCTGGCACAATGCCGAAACATTACTGACTGATGCCATAAAGAAATACCCTTACCGCGCTTTGCTTTCATATAAGTGGTTAGGTAATTATTATATGGATATAAAAGATACTGATAAAGCCCTGGCAAGTTATACCGTACTAACAGAATTAAGGGCCGCCGATGCTCATGTATATGATAAGGTGGGTAATATTTACAGGGAAAGAAGGGATTATAAAGGTGCAATGAATGCTTTTACGGAGGCATTGCGTTCGGAGCCCAATGTGACTCAAACCTATGTTGATATTGCAATTACCAGCGCATGTTTGAATGATACTGCCGGTACGGTTAAAAACTTTATTACAGCATACAGAATAAGCGGAGAAGCTGAGAAGATGCTATCGGAAAAGAGCTTTGACATGGTGCAGAAGAAGGAGTATTTGCCCTGTATATTACAATACGATGCACTTATGGCTGTTAATCCTAATAACGCTTACTATTATTTTTACAGGGGAGTGGCTGAATTTGGGTTAAACAAAATGAAAGATGCCTCTGCTGACTGGCAAAATGCCCTGAAATTTAATACATCAGGGGTATCTTCAGTTGCGGCTTATAACCTTTCTGTTGCCTGCGATTCCCTGGGCGATGAACCCCATGCTATTCAATATGCTAATATGGCTAAAGGGCTTGGTTTTAAAGTAGATAGTAACTACCTTAAGAAGTTAGAAAGGAAGCTAGGTGGCTTTAAGTAAAGTAAAATGGAAAGAGAGTGTATTATTTGTAGGCAGAAGAAAACCAAGTTTACTAACGAACATGTTTTTCCTGCTGCAATTGGAGGGGCTTTTCAGTTAACAAATGTATGTTCAGATTGTAATTTATATTTTGGAAAGAATATTGACGCTCCTTTCGTTAAAAACAAAGCTATTTTGCTTTGGAGAAAGGCATATCAGCTTTGGAGAAAAGATAAAAGAGGGGATAGGATAAATATTCCTAACCCTCTAAAAGGAAAATTTAAAGATGAAGAAGGTAATGAGCATTATATCATTTTTAATGAAAAAGGAATGCCTGAGCCCAAAAGGATTCCAAAATTTGAAAAACCAGTAAGAGGGGAAGGTGGATTTTGGGGTAAAATGTCTTTTGATTATGAAAACTTTACCTCAATTGAAGATGCAAAGCTTGCATATGCTAAAAAATTTGACATTAAACCTGACCATATTGAGTTTAGAGATTTAAAGAAGATTCAAACAAGACCAAATATTAACTATGAAATCTCCGACAGTTTAGAGCCAATATTCCTTGAGGCTTTGAAAATTGGCTATGAATTTACAGCGACATATTTTCCTTCATTCCTAAATGATAAGCTGTCTCGTGAATATGCTAAGATCTTACTCAATTCAGATTTTACAAAGCTTTCTGAAGTATTTACTAATGATGCAAATGTATTAAGTGAATTTGAGAGGTTTTTGAGGGAGAGGGAATTTATGAAGGATACTTATTTGTGCGCTATTTTGTTGAACATCCCTGCAAAGGGGGTATTCTGTTCAGTTAAGATTTTTAGTTTTTTTATAACATTTCGAGTATCTACATCTTTAGATTCTAAGATAAGCCCTTTGTTGCTTATTAATGCTGTTACGTTAAATAGTTGGTGGACTAATATTCCATATGAGCCAATAGAGTATGGTATAAGTCTTAATATGGAGGGGATAACAAGAGCCGAAAAGAGAATTATGTATCGACAAAAACAGGCAGCTTTAAAAAATCGAAATGGTAAAATTCCTATATACGATAAAAGGGCAAGGGTAATATATAATGATATTGTTAAGCTAAAAGATGAGATACTACTGCATCCTGGGGGATATAAAATAGACAACGGCAGAGTTATTGTGCCAATGGGCTATAGTAAAGGACTCTATTTTGTCAAACATATGAAGTTTGACAGGTTATTTCCTTTAACACATGTGGATTATATTTTTAAATATGACCACATAACCCAATAGCCACCCTAGTGGACGCTAAGCTGGGCTTGGTACATGTAAGCGACTATGTAGGTATTTCCGTTTATGGCATAATATTTATTAGTTTTGAGATACTTTATCGCAAACTCCTTCTAATGAGAAAGCAAGGTTTCATTTCCATAATTTTTTGTTCCGTTATTTCTATAAATACTTTTGGAAGTTGCCATCAAGATAAACCTGATACAACTAATGGTTTTGCCGCATTACTTATTCCCGCTTTCATCGCAGCCCTAGGTTACATTGCAAAAACTATTTATGGTGCTATTATTGATGCAAAAAAACGAAAAAGAGCTTTATTGGAAGAAAAGCTAAAAAATTTTTATTGGCCTATTTTGACCAGACTTGAAGAAAATGAATCAATCTGGAGATTAATACTCGCTAAAAGAAAAGATAGTCAGATAGATAAAAGTATTGCCGACTATACAGAAAATGATATTATATTGAAAAATCACAGAGAGATTATGAATATTATTATTAAGTATAGATACTTAGCAAAATTCGATGATGCCCTTAGTATTCATTTAAGAGAATACTTCAGGCATGTTGCTATATATGAAGGAATTCTGAAATCAAAAGCATCTATTTTTCCCGGTGAGATTGGTGCACCATATCCAGTAGATTTTGATAAAATTATTAAGGAAAGTACAGAATCATTGCAAAAACAATTAGATGAATTCAGAATAATCTAAGAAAATAAATTGTAAGCTTAAATCCCTAAGTTCTAATGACTGGATGTTTTTCGAAGAATAATACACCATATTTATCTATGTGCTCAATCAAGGCTTTATTCTTTAAAGTAGAATAATTAACAATATCGAATTTATAGAGCAACTCTAAATCATTTAGTTTTACATTTATTTTGGTGATGTAATCAAAGTCCAGTTCGTTGCCGATAATTGCGAAGTCAATATCTGAACCTGGGCGATAATTTCCTGATGCCCTACTTCCAAATACAATTACTTTCTCAATTTTTGGGAAATTAGAAAATACATTCTTAATAAGTGTACAGTTTTTATCAGACAAACCTATAAACATTATTCTTTATTTATTTTAGCAAGTACAATGTCTAATTCCTCAAGCAAAGGATAGTAAGAATTAATTATTTTCTTTGATAATTCAACCGATGCGTCCTCTCTATACGGGCCGGCATTCCGCACTCTACTATCCAGCATCTCTTTCCATTCATCCCCTTTGCTTATCAAATTGTCTTTAAAAGCCTGCTGTAGAACTGGTCTTGGTCCAACAACATTAATGTAACCCCTTGATTGCAGTAAATCCTGTAAGGTTTTCCAAGCCAAATCGATCGTGGTTTCAAATCGAAGTATCATGCCTTCGCGTTCGAGATCCGTTTTTAGTTCTGTTTCAACAGCTGACTTAAGCTGTTCCAATGCGTTTTTATAATTTTCGTAGCGTTGTCGCCATCTCGTTTCAGTGCTCATTTTACATGTAAAATTTTGACTAAGAAGGAATTTGCTAAATAATAAGAATTTTAACTAGCTATAAACATGAATCATAAATATGACTTATAAAAACACCTTTATCCTACAAAAGTAATACTAATATACTTAGGTTTTTGCTAACACTTTATTTGCAGTTGCTTAAATTTCTAAAGCACCTCTAATAGGTGCAAAGCTGCGTTTAGCTTCTATCTGCTAGTTTATTGCCCCGTTAGTCGAAGATTGTATCTTCGACTTGATATAATGGTAGAGTATAATCTACCTGAATATATAGACGAAGGCGCAGCCTTCGCCCAACGGTGAAGAAGATGTCATCAAGCAAATAGTTTATTGCTTTGTTGTACTGTGTGTAAAGGTGTACGCCCACCATATCAGAAAGAATTGAACCGGTACCCTTACTATGGCAAGCCACAGATGTTTATCGTTGCTTTGCCAGTAGTCGATTAGCATTTGAATATGCAGCCAGAGGAAAACTACCAGCATCAGTGTTATTAAAATAGATGCAGTTTTTCTTGTAGATAGAGGGAGCATTAGTAAGCCAAGTACTATCTCACAAACTCCGCTTATGTAAATCAATGGAGTATGATACCCAATATACGTGGGCATAATGGCTTCATAGAAATGGGTATTGATGAAGTGATTTATCCCGGCCAGGACATAAAGCGCTACAATAAGGTAAAGAGAAAGCTTTTTCATAATGGGAACTTTCCTGCCAATGTAGCCAATTCTGCAAATGTAAATAAGCCTATGGTAGATACCGGGTATTTATTATTACGGCCTTACAGGCCTTTAATGACTTCCTTTCTAATGCGATGGGCTTTATACCCATCGCTAATATATTTTGCCCTTACAGGGCATGCCAAATAATGTTTAGCCCTGATGGCGTACAATAAAACGGTGATGCTAATATATTTTGCCCTTGCAAGGCATTATCAGAGGTTGCTTAGCCCCGAAGGGGTTTAATAATACAGCGAAGGGTGAAGCCCTTCGAAATAATAAGAATGTAAAATATCGAAGCCCTGTAAGGGCGAAATATTTTTATAGGTCGGCACATTCTCCATTAGGGGTTGCATTGGGTTTTGTTTGATTCTTGCACCACCGATTTCATCGGTGGCTACCCACATTTAAGCCCTTCGGGCTTGCCGGGGAATTAAATTTATATGGCACGAGCCAGAAGGCCCGCGCCTACCAATAAAAAACCCCTGGCTGTTATACCAGGGGCCTTCAACACATGACAGCAAAGTTTGAATTTTGCTATCCCAAATAGGCCTTTAATAGTTTACTACGCGAAGTGTGGCGGAGCCTGCGTATGGCCTTTTCTTTGATTTGCCTAACGCGTTCGCGGGTAAGGTCGAACTTTGCGCCAATCTCTTCCAATGTCAGCGGGTGTGGTACGTCTAACCCGAAGAAGAGTTTGATTACTTCTTTTTCCCTTTCGCTGAGTGTGGAGAGGGAGCGTTCAATTTCTCTTTTTAATGATTCTTTAATCAGCATGCTGTCGGCACGTGGTGAATCGTGGTTCACCAATACGTCGAGCAGGCTGTTGTTATCGTCGCCGTTGGCGAAAGGAGCATCAACCGATACGTGCTTACCGGAAAGTTGCATGGTATCCTTTACCTTATCCATTGGCAGTTCCAGTATTTCAGAAAGCTCCTCAGGAAGAGGTTCTCTTTCAAATTGCTGCTCAAGGCGCGAGAATGTTTTGTTAAGCTTATTTAATGAACCAACCTGGTTAAGAGGAAGGCGCACAATACGGGATTGTTCGGCCAACGCCTGCAAAATAGACTGGCGGATCCACCACACAGCATAGGAGATGAATTTAAATCCCCTTGTAGGGTCGAAACGTTTGGCTGCTTTTATAAGTCCAAGGTTGCCTTCGTTAATTAAGTCAGGCAGGCTAAGTCCTTGATTTTGATATTGTTTTGCAACCGAAACCACGAAGCGGAGGTTGGCGCGTGTAAGTTTTTCAAGCGACCTTTCGTCGCCATCCTGTATTTTCTTAGCTAAAATTACCTCTTCTTCAGCGGTAATAAGCTCTTCACGGCCAATTTCCTGCAAGTACTTGTCCAGGGAAGCACTTTCCCTGTTAGTAATTGATTTTGTGATTTTTAGTTGTCTCATGTATCGAGATAAATGTGTTAAAAGGCTGTTTTTTCAGTTTTGCAAATTTAGGAAAAAAATGCTTTCAAGGGTATACATTTTCCCCTGAATTTTTACAACCCTTTGCCAGTCTATGCTCCGAAGGCATAGTATGCTCTCATACCGTTCGGATAAACACCTTCTACCAGGATTCCACCGGTTTTATTCTGCAATATTTTCTCAATATCGGCAGGCGAACTAACCTTCTGATGGTCTATTTTAGTGATAATGAAGCCTTCTTCAACCCCTATATTCCTGAGCTTGCCGTCCTGTAAATCTACAACCTTAACCCCGCTGTTTATGCCAAGCTTACTAAGCTCATCTTTTGGAACGGCTGAAAAGGATGCGCCAAGGGCCGATAAAGCCATGGTGGACTCAGAAGGGGCAGCAGTACTTGTTGTAACGTCCGGGTTATGGAGCAATACAGGTATATCTTCGGTTTTATTATCACGGCTTATGGTAATAGTGGTCTTATCACCGGGCCTTAGCCTGCCTATTTGCTCTTCAAGGCCTGCTACATCGTTCACTCCCTGGTCGCCAACCTTTAAAATAACGTCGCCTTCCTTAATGCCTGCATCGGCTGCAGCGCCTTTAGGGTTCACGGCATCAACATAAACGCCGCTTATATTGTTAAGGCCGGCAGATTTAGCTATATCTTCATCAACGGTGCGTATAGTAACACCCAGGAATGCACGGTGTACGGTACCATATTGTAAGAGGTCGGCCACTACTTTACGTACCAGGTTAACCGGTATAGCGAATGAATAACCCGTATATGAGCCTGTATTAGATGCTATGGCTGAGTTTATACCTACCAATTGACCATTAGTATTCACCAAAGCCCCTCCGCTGTTACCGGGATTAACGGCAGCATCAGTCTGTATATACGATTCTATAGGTGACATGTGATTGGAAGGGTCGTTAGGTAAAATATCAATGCTTCTGCCTTTGGCGCTTATAATACCCGCCGTAACGGTTGAGGTAAGGTCGTAAGGATTACCTACAGCCAATACCCATTGGCCGACTTGTGCTTCATCGGAATTACCATATTCTATAGCTGCAAGGCCGGTAGCGTCTATTTTAATGAGGGCAAGGTCCGTTTCAGGGTCTTTGCCAATTACTTTGGCTGTATATTTATGCCTGTCGCTAAGGGTTACTTCAATTTTACCGGCCTGGTCAATAACGTGGTTATTAGTAACAATGTACCCATCGCTCGAGACAATTACACCTGAACCGCTTACCATACCTTGCACAGATTGATGAGGATTACCGTAGAAATAGTTCCACACAGAGTTATACCCGGCATCCTGCATTTCTACCTTCGACTGTATATGTACCACAGCCGGTACCGACTTCTGTGCTGCCGATACGAAATCGGTGTTGTTTTCAGGCAATGGATTAGTAGTGAGCCCCACAAATTTTACCGGTAATGGGTTCCTTATGTTGGCTTCTGCTATCCAGTTAGCCTGTTTCTGGAAATAAAAATGATTTGCTGTTAATGCTGCAAAGCCGCCTAATACGGCGATTGAGAAAACTGAAACAAATTTTTTGAAGGTTTTCATAGTTATTTCGTTTTAAGGTTTCTGAATGCAAATATCGGTAAGACCCTTATAAACATTGATTTTTTTAACAATAATTAACAGCGGAACTTTGCTAACTTTGTACCCGCAAAAATATTGTGCGCGTAAGGCAAAATGAAAAAAAGGATACTGACTTTTGTGATTGGTTTAGTAGCCGGTGTAATTATCGGTGTAGTGTTCGATGTGGGCATTAAAGCCATATTTAACCAGGTGCGCGCCTTGCGTTTCAGCCTGAATAAAATTAATTCGCAGCAGGATAAAATTTCTCAAAGGCTCGATAGTATACAGGGTTCATTGAAAGATGATAAAAAGAATGTTGCTGCTGCAAATAAGGGATTGGCTAAAACACAAACAATTGCACCAGGTAGTAGTGTTAAACATGATTCGCTTGCCGGCATTAAGGCCGATAGTGCTGGTGGGGAGCATGATTCCTCGGTTGTTACCGGGGTGGTTGACAGTAATGTGGTAATTATGACAAACCAATTGGTGAGTGTGGTTACATTGCCACTAAAGAATATTGATTCAACAAGTGTGGATAAGTCAACTGAAAAATCTGATTCCATGATAGCATCTATGAGCGAGGTGAGTGAAGAAAAAGAACCTTTGGCTTACCGTATTGAATTCTGGGAGTCACCACTTAATTTTAAAGGATACAAAATGAGCCGGGGTAAAATTGTGTTATACGGCGTTAATTCAAATACGCCCTTGCGTCTTGTAAAATGCGACGACGGATATTACCTGCTTTCAACCCAATGGGTGTATAAAGTGAATTATACTGATGATTACAGGCCCTTTGAAAAAGTGAATGATAAAAACGTGTTGAAAAAACTTACGCTATGAAACTGACTTTCTATAAATACCAGGGCACGGGCAACGATTTTATAATTATTGACAACCGCAAGGGAAAGTTAAAGGAGAATAAATACAAACTGTGGGAAAGGCTTTGTAATCGTAGGTTTGGAATAGGAGCAGACGGCTTGATTCTTTTGCAGAAAAAGAAAGGATACGATTTTGAAATGTATTATGTGAATGCCGATGGCAAACCTACATCAATGTGCGGTAATGGTGGTAGATGTATTACACATTTTGCAAAAGAAAAGGGAGTGATAAAGGGCAACAAAGCTCATTTTATTGCAATAGATGGAGAACATGAAGCGGTAGTTAAAGGAGATGTGGTTAGGCTTAAAATGAAAAACGTTGAAGACATTTACCAGGAGAAAAACTATAGTGTGCTTAATACGGGCTCTCCTCATTATGTAACTATAGTTGATGATGTGAGGCATACCAATGTATTTGAAAAAGGTAAAAGCATCCGTAACAGCGCATTGTTTAAGAGCGTAGGTATTAATGTGAATTTTGTAGAGATAAGAAGCAAGGGTATTCCGTTGTTGCGCACATACGAGCGTGGGGTTGAAGATGAAACACTTTCATGCGGAACAGGAACGGTGGCGGCTGCCTTAGTACTGGCAGAAATGAATAAAGCCACTGCCAAAGACCATTGCGATATACAAACTATGGGCGGTGAGTTAAGGGTATGGTTTAAAAAAGATAAAAAAGTGTATAAAGATGTATGGCTGGAAGGCCCGGCAGTGCTTGTTTATGAAGGGGAAATAGAGTTATGAATGATGAGTTAAGAATGCTATTTAGCCCACGATTTTAATCGTGGGAAAAAGGTACAATTAATGGAATAAAAACTGTTTTAACAGTTTAAAAAATAGTGTCACATTCCTATAATAAAATATGGCTACACCTAATCTTCTCAACTAAAGATTGGGCACCAATTATTAATACTAATGTGGAAAGTCAAGTTTATAACCATATCATTGAACAGTTAGTTGAAATGTCCTGTCCGGTTAGGATAATAAATGGTATGCCAAATCATGTTCACTTATTGTTTTTACAAAACCCTAAAATAGCTGTTACTGACATTATAAAGCAAATTAAAGGGAATACTGCCCACTGGGTTAATCAGCAAAACCTAATAAATGAGAAGTTCGCCTGGCAAGTAGGGTATGCAGCATATTCAGTAAGTGAATCTCAATTGAATAAGGTATTTTTGTATATAAGAAATCAAAAGGAGCACCATAAAAGGAAAACATTTCAGCAGGAATATGAGGAATTTATTAAAGCACATGGATTAATTCATACATCTTCAAATGGTTGAAACCATTATAAATAACATAACTGTATTTTCAAACCCACGATTAAAATCGTGGGCTACTTGTGTGACCACATAATTCATAACTCATCATTCATAACTATTAGTGACGCGATTTATAGAACATAAAGAGAATTATAGTTTAGTGGTTGAGAAACTACAGTCCCCTGATTTATTGAATACAGGTCTTTGGATGGTATTAGCAGGCATAAACGAAATCCCTCCACATATTGCATTGATAAATAATGGTAAATATTATTCTATTTCCGCCCGTAAGATTGAAGTAGGAGAGCCTATAGAAAAGTTTCTGAAAGCTATTAGTCGCAGGACATTGCCAACAGTATTTGTCGGAATAAAACCTGGGAATGAAGATATTGAACAAGAGTTAAGGGAGGCTTTTTCTCATTACCCTACTCTTGGTAATGGTGAACATTCATGTCTTTGGCCTGTACGTGATTTTTTTGCGAAGGCTTTTTCTCCGGAATATGCAAGTTGTTCGCTTGTGTTTGAATTACTTGCAATAACTCAGCAACAGGGGTTGTTGATAGATTGTAAGGCATTGTTTGATGAAGGTGATGGTTCGCAATTAAGCCTTCCTAAATATTCGGTTGCACAAATACGTGAGAAGATAAATTCTATCCTCACACTTAAAAACTAAAACCTTGGACGGTATTGTTATAGCAATTGCAGCAGCTATATTTGTATTGTGCCTGGGGCTTTTTCCAATATTCTTTTTAGTGGTTTCGTTTATAGTAGGGTTTATAAAAGTGTTTATCCAGGAAACGTTTTTCAAAAAGCAATGAGTTTTAAAAACAGCATAGCCAAGATTCTTTTATCTGTCACTCTTATAGGTGGTGCTGTAGTTTCAGGCATATACTGTAATTCCGGCATTTCTGCAAAAGATGCGTTCCTGAAACGTATTGATACCGCTAAACATTACCTGAATATAAATGATACCGTAAAATATGTGGGCGCCCAAACCTGTGCGCTTTGCCACCAGAATATTTACAATACGTTTATGCATACCGGCATGGGTGAATCGTTTGATGTGGCCAGCAGGCAAAAGAGTTCTGCTCAATTTGGCCAGCATATTGTGGTTCACGATGAGAAGAAAGATTTCTACTATCACCCTTTCTGGAAAAAAGACAGCCTCTATATACTTGAGTTTCGTTTAAAAGATGGGGATACGATTTATAAGCATGAGCAGCAGGTTAATTATATAATAGGCTCAGGGCAGCATACTAATTCGCATTTATACAGGGTGAATGGTTATTTATACCAGGCTCCTATAACTTTCTATACACAGGAAGGCAAGTGGGATTTAGCTCCCGGTTTTTCCGATGGATTTAATTCCCGTTTCAATAGAGAGATTGGGTTGGAGTGTATGTCGTGCCATAATTCGTACCCCAACTTTGTAATGGGTTCGACTAATAAGTACTATAGTGTTCCTAACGGTATTGCATGTGAGCGTTGTCATGGTGCAGGGGAGATGCACGTCAGGGCGATGCAGTTAGGTTATAGGGTGGATACTACAAAGGCAGTCGACTATACCATTGTTAACCCAGCCAAGCTACCAGTCGATTTGCAGGTTGACGTTTGTGAGCGCTGCCATTTGCAAGGTAATGCCATTCTGAAAAAGGGGAAATCATTTTATGATTTTCACCCGGGAATGAAGCTGTCGGATATAGAAGATGTGTTTATGCCTAAATATACAGGAATGGAGGATGAATATATAATGGCATCGCACCTGGCAAGAATGAAAATGAGCAAATGCTACCTGAGTAGTCTTGATAAAGGGAATCCGAATTCGTTAAAGCCATACATAGGAGCAATGACCTGTGTTACATGCCATAATCCTCATGAAGATGTGCGGAATGTAAGTGATAATACATTTAATGCTATTTGCCAGAATTGCCATAAGGATGGAACGAATAGTTTTTGTAAAGAAATTACAAACGAGAGAGAGCGTTTGGCGCATTCTACTAATATTACTTCTGATGGCCCAAATATGAATTGTATTGGTTGCCACATGCCTAAAGGCAATACTATTGATATACCCCATGTAATTACCACCGACCATTATATCCGCATTCCTACTAAAAAAGAAGATAAGGAGAAGTTGAAACAGTTCATTACGTTGTATGATGTAAATAACCCCAAGCCTTCTAATTATACACGTGGCATGGCATTTATAGAGCAGTTCGCCCGCTTTGAATCGGATTTCCCATTATTACTTGACTCTGCCAAGCACTACTTTGCAGATAACAGTGCAGCAGATGTAAAAAGGAATTTTCCTGCTTTAATAGATATTTACTTCTATAAGCAAGACTATAATCGCATATTGTCCTATGTGGGTGTAATGAAGCCGCAATATTTATTGGATAGCTTGCTTACGCATCAAAGCTACTCTAACGATGATGCCTGGACAGCATACAGGATAGGGGAGGCATTCTACCAGGCTGGTAATGCACGTGGGGCAAGTTCATTTTACTTGAGAGCGATAAAGCTGGCGCCTTATATACTGGAATTCCATAATAAGCTGGGTGCATCGTTGGTTATGCTCAATAATCTTGATGAGGCGAATAAGGAATATGATTTCATACTTTCACAAGACCCTGAATTTGTATCTGCTTTGACAAATAAGGGATATATAGCACTGTACAGAGGCAATGCCCAGGGTGCAAAGCAGTTTTACGATAAAGCCCTTGCCTTAGACCCGGATAATGAACAGGCTATGTTTAATATGGCCGGATGGTATGTACATGCAAGGCAATTTGATAAGGCGAAAGAGATTCTAGTGCAGTTATTGAAAAAGTACCCGGAAGACCCACAGGCAACGAAGCTATTGAATGCTTTACCGGAAATTAAGCGGAACCTGGAGCAAAGAGGATAGCGGTAGGTTATTACCCTACCAACACACTCTCCCCGAATTTACGTGAGACATTTACCTTATCTCCCTTGGCAGCTTGTATAACCATGGAGCCGTCGAAGGCTATTTTCTCAAGTACTTTCAGCTTTGAACCTATGGTTATTCCAAGCTTCTGCAGATATTGGAGGAATTCAGGGGATGTGTCTTTTACAGCCAGAACACGATATTTCTTACCGGCTTCCACTTCAAATAATGTGGTTTTAAAGGTTTGCGCCATTTTGCCATTGGCTTTCGGTATCGGGTCGCCATGCGGGTCAAAATCCGGATAGCCAAGGAATTTATCCAGTCTGTCGGCCAGTTCTTTATGGTGAACATGCTCCATTTGTTCAGCAATATCGTGTATTTCATCCCAGCCATAATCAAGCTTTTGCAGTAAGAATACCTCCCATAACCTGTGCTTGCGGACAATATCGGCAGCGGCCTTAATTCCCTTCTCTGTCAGGCGTGCGCCCTTCTTTTTGTCGTAGTTAATCAGCTTCTTGTCGCTAAGCTTTTTCAGCATATCCACTACAGAAGCAGGGTTGTTCTTTAAGGCTTCAGCAATAGCGGTGGGTGATACCTTGTCACTGCCTTTAAGCCCAAGGTGGTAAATGGTTTTAAGGTAATTTTCTTCTGAGAAAGATTGCATGTTATGAGATTAGCAATGCAAATATAATTAAATAATTCAAACAATAAAAATTAGTCTTGCCTAATAAAATATATTAGCTTTGTAAAATTAAATTATTACGTTTGTACAACTTTTGGTTTTGTGAACAATGGCGGAAGAAAATAAAATAGCAACAAAAGCATGGCGGAAGGATAGCAAGGAGAACTCTCTCTCAGAGGTGTTTTCTTCTGTGAAGGTTCCTGCAAGCGGTGGCTATTGGAGGAAACTTCTGGCCTTCTCCGGCCCTGGGCTTATGGTAGCTGTGGGCTATATGGACCCGGGCAACTGGGCCACCGATATAGCCGGCGGGGCCCAATTCGGTTACACATTACTATCGGTTATTTTCATTTCTAACATATTCGCTATCCTGCTGCAATACCTTGCCCTTAAGCTTGGGGTGGCTACTGAGCGCGATCTTGCACAGGCCTGCCGCGACCATTACAGCCCGGCAGTTAGTTTTTCTCTCTGGGTACTCTGCGAAATTGCCATTGCCGCCTGCGACCTTGCCGAGGTAATAGGCTCTGCCATAGCGCTGAATTTGTTATTCGGCTTACCCTTGACATGGGGCGTTGCCATAACTGCATTAGATGTATTGGTAATACTATTCTTCCAGTACAAGGGCTTTCGCTTTATTGAGAGTGTGGTGGCATCGCTTATTGTTGTAATAGTGGTTTCTTTCATTTTTGAAATGATAAAATCGCGCCCCGATATATTCCCGATGTTAAGTGGTTTGCTGCCAAGCCCCAAAATAGTAACCAACCCATCTATGCTCTATATAGCTATTGGTATTTTAGGCGCTACGGTTATGCCACACAACCTCTATTTGCATTCCAGTATTGTGCAAACCCGCAACTATCCGCGGACTACCGCTGGCAAGAAAATGGCTATAAAATTTGCACGTATTGACAGTACGGTAGCGCTTATGGCTGCTTTTTTCATTAATGCGGCTATACTTATAGTGGCAGCGGCCAGTTTCCATACTTCAGGCCACCAGGATGTAGCCGATATAACCGATGCCCATAAACTATTAGCTCCATTGCTTGGTACCGCCCTGGCCCCGATACTGTTTGCAGTAGCTTTGCTTGCCTCGGGGCAAAACTCAACACTGACCGGTACATTAGCCGGACAGATAGTAATGGAAGGCTTTCTGCACATACGGTTAAAGCCATGGCTACGCAGGCTGATAACAAGGGTTATCGCAATTGTTCCTGCGCTTATAGTAACAATTATTTACGGCGAAAGAGGTACAGCCAATTTACTTATCCTTAGCCAGGTTATTTTATCTATGCAATTAAGTTTTGCGGTAATCCCTTTAGTAATGTTCACAAACAGCAAGCATAAGATGGGAGTATTCGCCAATCATAAGGCTATGAAAATCATTGCATGGATGGCGTCGGGAATAATTCTGCTTCTCAATCTGTATCTACTTTATGATACTTTTTTCAAATAATAATACCTGAATTATTTGCTTATGAAAATAAAACAAATTTACAAAGTCCTGACAGTAGTCATATTTAGTGTTATTACACTTGAAGCCTGTCAAAAACTTTTTCCGGCTGCTCCTGCTCCGGATAATACTCTTGCTGTTGGAGTAATTCCAGGATTAACGCCGGCTCAATTGCAGGAACACGCATTAGGGGACGATGAGTTTTCTCAAATTTTCACCCAACAGCAGGGTTTAGGTCCGGTTTTTAATAATATATCCTGCAATAACTGTCATGTTGGAAATGGAAAAGGTTCTCCAGCAACAGCCTTAACAAGATTCGGAAGAGCAACAGGTAGAACTTTTGATTCCTTAGTAAGTGAAAATGGCCCTGATTTATTGCCCAATGCAGTTCCCGGATATACAGGTGATGTTCTCCCACCAGATGCCAATGTTCAGGTTCAACTTATAGCTCCAACAATAATGGGGCTTGGGTTTATAGCAGCTTTAGCAGATTCCACTATATTGGCAAATGCCTACCCCCATGATGGCGTTGCGGGCGTACCTAATTATGTAAACCCTACTTCATTTTTTATTCCCCAGGCATTTAATATTCCTTTTAACGGACAATACATTGGGCGGTTTGGAAGAAAAGCGACCAGGGTTTCACTACAAGATCAGGTAGTATTTGCCTTGGCAAATGACTTGGGTGGGGTTACCTGCGATTATAACATGGTGAAGCCTTATAATTACCTGGTCGGGCCTTATACCGGAAACTATGTTCAGGATCCTGATGTAAGTGCCGGTTTTGTTAATCACCTTGTAATGTATTTACTAACAAATAAAGTTCCTCCGAGAAGAGATAGTGCTAATTCGGATGTATTAGCAGGAGCACAATTATTTACAAACATTGGCTGTGTAACTTGTCATATACCTACTATGGTTACTTCAACTTTACCCGGTTTCCCTTCGTTGAGCAACCAAACAATTCATCCTTTTTCTGATTTTTTGTTGCATGACATGGGGTCTGAATTAGATGGTGGTGTTCCTGAAGGAAGCGCTCAGAGTTTTCAATGGAGAACTGCGCCGCTTTGGGGTGTTGGATTGTCACCGAATTCTCAGGGCGGAGGGTTGTTTTTATTACATGACGGCAGGGCTACTTCATTTATTCAGGCTATACAATTCCATAATGGAGAAGCCTCCGCCCGCAAGGCTGCTTTTAACGCATTAACATCTCAACAGCAGCAGCAAATAGTTGCCTTCCTTAATTCACTGTAAGTCATGGATAGAAGGGGGTTTATAAAAACTTGCGGTTTTGCTTGTGTTGGAGGAACAGCATTAGCAATGGTGTTGCAAAGCTGTGCAAGCACAAATTATTTTGCTCAAAATACGTTGACAAATAACCGAATAACTGTAAAGAAAAGCGAGTTTATAAACGGAGATAAAGAAAAGCAAATACAAAGAAAGTATGTTCTTGTAAAAATTGACCAGCTAAATTTTCCAATTTGTATTTTCAAAATAAGCGAAGGTGTGTATTCTGCATTATTTATGCAATGCACTCACAGGGGGTGTGAATTACATGCCGGCGGCGATTATTTAGTATGTCCTTGTCATGGTAGTGAGTTTACCAATAAAGGGATTGTACAAAATGCACCGGCAGAAGAAAATTTAAAAACATTTATAACAACAACAGACGATGAAAATATTTATATTCAACTATAAAAAAATTGTAGCGGTATTTTTTAGCGCCTGTTTCGCCATTTATTGCCATGCACAAAAGGATAGTTCTTTGTTTAAAAGAATAGAAATAGACACATCCAAACAAAAATTAAATATGGATGGTGTATATAACAAGCCTTTTCTAACTATGGGAAAGATGCCTGTTGCTATGGGCGGTTACATGGAGGCAAATACTCAGTATTCGGTTACCCAGGGTATTAGTGCAGATGGATTTGCTTTTCAGTTCCAAAGAGTATCTATGTTTCTTGAATCATCCATTGCGAAAAATATAAAATTCAATTCGGAAATAGAATATGAAAACGGAGGCGAAGATATAGAAGTGGAATATGCTTTTATGGATATGGAGTTTAACCCCCTCTTCAACTTTAGGGGTGGGATAGTTCTAAACCCGATTGGTTCATTTAATGAAAATCATGACGGGCCCAGATGGGATTTTATCGACCGGCCTATTTCATCTACTACCATTATTCCCTCAACTTTGTCTAATGCAGGGTTTGGGTTCTACGGAAAATATTATTATGATAACTGGATATTTGCCTATGAAACATACCTCACCAATGGCTTTGACGATGGCATAGTTTCAAATGCAGATGGCCAGACTTCCCTTGCAGATGGGAATCAAAACCCTGATAAATTTGATAAGAGTAATAGCGGACTTCCTATGTTCACAGGCAAAATTGCAATCCGCCAAAGAAAATACGGCGAGTTCGGCATTTCATATTTAACGGATGTTTATAACGAATGGAAAACAGATGATGGCTTAATAATCGCACCCAAATTAAGTGCAAGTGTTTTTGCGCTTGATTACAGTACATCGTTATTAAATGACCGGCTTTCAATTACGACAGAAGCGGCAAAAGTGTGGGTTCAGCTTCCTCCTAATACTGTTAATACATACGGCTCACAACAGGACGGTGCATTTATTGATATTGTTGGTACGGTAATAAAGCATAAGATGTTTGGTTGGAATAATGCAAAATGGGAAGTGGGTGTGCGCCTTGAGTATGCTAACTATAATATAGGTTCGTTCAGTGAAACCGGTGGTCCTATTTATGACTATATATGGGCAATAGTCCCCGCCATCGCGTTCCGGCCGGTCGGTTCAACGGTTTTACGTTTTAATTATGTGTATTCAGAACAATCAGACGAAGCCGGAGGCAACTTTATACTTGGGAATACGCCTGTAAAAACGGGTACTATGGAGTTTGGAATTTCAACTTACTTCTAAGTATAAATAAACAATTTTTATTAGTAAGCGGTAATTGGATTATGTTAATCTATAGTAAATAAAAAAAGGGTTTCTTTGCAAGATGCAATTTTTCAGAAACATAGATGTAAAAAAGAAGCAAGCGCTTTTGGGCTCTGTTTTTTGTTTTTTGTATTTAGCTTCTTATGGTTTTCCAAAAGATTCAATTCACAAAGACACAAGCAGCAAGTGGAGTTTTCATTTCCAGGTAACTGCTATTGACCAGTACCATGGTACATTTCATGCCCCATATTCCGGAAAGAATAGCTTGCTGGATACAACTGAACAGGATATGTCGGTTACCTCGACTATTTATTTAGGCAGGAGTTTATGGAAATACGCTGCCATTTACGCTAACCCTGAAATATCGGGTGGTAAAGGCTTTAGCGGTACTACCGGTATAGCAGGCTTTCCCAATGGAGAGATATACAGGGTGGGTAACCCTGTTACACAACCCTATGTGGCAAGGTTATTTTTTCAGCAATCGTTTGCCCTTCATGGCGGCCACGATTCGCTGTACGCTGAAGATATGAACCAGGTACAGCAATTATTACCAAGCAAAAGAATTACATTAAATGTCGGCAGATTTTCATTGGCCGATTATTTCGATAATAACCCTTATTCGCACGATGCCCGCAGCCAGTTTATGAATTGGGTGTTGATGGATAATGGCGCATGGGATTATCCGGCTAACACAAGAGGCTATACTTACGGAGCGGTTTTACAACTTATAGAACCGACATGGTATATAGATATTGCCGATGCTATGGAACCACGTGCGGCTAATGGTTCTGATATGGACCCGAATGTTACTAAAACCTTTGGTGTAGCCATTGAAGGCGGGGTTACTTATAAAGTAAAGGCCCGCACAGGCAGTATTAGCCTATTGTTATTTATGAACCAGACCCGGGCACCTTATTACCAGGATGCTATTACGGCCTATGAGAATGGCAATAATAATGCCCTGAATATCGATAACGATACCGTTTATGCCGGAAATAAGAAGTACGGTATCGGGCTTAGCTTTAATCACCCTTTAGGGAAATACATAGGCTTTTTTATACGTGCCGGCTGGAACGACGGACAAACAGGAGATTGGGCCTTTACCGAAGTTGACCAAACCTTAACACCGGGCTTTAACTTTGATGGAGCTATGTGGCACAGGAAGACCGATAACTTCGGCATAGCATACATTATAAATGGCATATCGCAGGAGCATAGAAACTTTGATAACATTGGCGGGTACCAGTTTATTATAGGCGATGGCTCGTTGCAGCACTATGGCAATGAATTGATACTGGAGACCTATTACCAGGCTAAATTCTTTGAACATATGTTCCTGGCTGTAGATTACCAATATGTGCAAAATCCGGCTTACAATATGGATAGAGGGCCTGTAAGCATAGGCTCTGTAAGGGTACACATGGAATTCTAACTAACGTAAGCGCGAGCCAAGAGGCTCGCGCTTACATAGGGGATGATATATTGTTGGAAAGTATTATATAAATTTGCGTATATTAGATGTTATAAATATTAAAAGTATGTCCACACAATCAAATACTACTGACCAGCAAATATTAAATTACCTGGGGTATCTCTCTGAGAAAAAAAAGAAAGCAGTATTATCGGTTGTGAAAACTTTTGCTGAAGAAACCATAACATTATGGGACCTTATGCCTGATGAAGTAAGAAAGGATGTAGATATTAGCATTCTGCAAGCTAAGAAGGGAATCGGCAGGTCGCACGAAGTGGTATGGAAAAAATATGGTAAATGGTTAAAAAAGTAATCTGGACCCCGAATAAGTATAGTATTTATGTAGCCCTGATTTTATTGCTATTTCAATGTCACGCTTTTTCAATAGTGAACGGCGAGATACCCGATTCTAAAATACTTATTGAACAGAACGACTCTTTAATCGCGAGTGATACAGTTGACTGTTTGCATTTGGTTACATATATTGTGAGGAGCAGTAGTTTTAATAATGAGGCTGCAAATAAGAATATTGATAAAAATAAAGAAATTGTCTACATAGATAATATTACCTCGGGGATTATACTAATAAAAGTAGCTTATGATGCCCCTCCAGGTAATGATACTCGGCCAAATAATGGGTCAGAATTTCCTATTGGGTGGCTAAAGCTTGATTTAAATAAAGGTGAACTTCGGGATATAACAAGAGACCCGGATTCTCCCGTTCAACTGAGTTTTGATAAGACAATGCTCACTTTACTTAAAAGAATTTGTATTAAGCAGTAGTGCATACGGGGCCTGTTTAATTACAGAACATGTCCGTCTACTTGGTTATCTTTGTGGTGAAATAAGCCCAAAAATGAAGTTTGAATTAAACTTTAGGAACAATAGAGGTACAGACCAGGAATTATTGGGTGACATGAACAGAGTCGCCAGCAAACTTGGTGTTACCAAACTAGTATCCAGAGAATATGATGAGAACGGCAAGTTTTCATCAAAACAAATAGAAAAGCGATTTGGCAGTTGGAATAAAGCGTTGGTAAAAGCCGGACTGGAAATTACAGTTATGAGCAATATTCCCAAAAAAGAATTATTTGAAAATCTGGAGGAAGTATGGGTAAAACTTGGCAGACAACCTGGTCATCGTGAGATGAAACGACCTCTTTCCAAATATTCAGAACGGGGTTATGTAAATACATTCGGTTCATGGAGAAAGGCGTTGGAAGCCTTCGTTGAGTATATGAATACCGATGTTGAAGAATTACCGGCTATAGAACCCACACCTGAAGCTGTCAAAGAAACAGAGGCTGTATACAAGCATAAAACAAAACGAGAACCCAGTCTGAGGCTTAAAGTGCAGGTATTAATGAGAGACGGCAATAAATGCCGGTTATGCGGAGTTACAGTTACCGGTGATAATATACATTTTGACCATATTAAGCCCTGGTCCAAAGGCGGTGAAACAACTTTGGAAAACCTACAAGTGCTCTGTGAAGAGCATAATCTTGGCAAAGGCGATTTGGAATATACTTAGACCGAATTTTTACAAACCTCGGTAAGCGCGAGCCTCCGGCTCGTGTTAAGCATTAACTTGCATCTTTGCAGGGTTAGAAAACAAACAAAGCACATATCAGGATGATATATTTTTTGAGAAATAGGTTTTATAACAGGCACGAGCGTGGACGCTCGCACCTACGTGGGGTTTTGATTTATTGCTCCTCGTGGTTATTGTTCTCTAATTTCTCAATTGTTTTCTTCGCCGCGGCCAATCGTATTTGCTTATTCTTTTCAACTAAACGCTTCGTGGCCAATTCTTCAAGCCGGTGATGAATAGGCGACAATGCCGCAGCAATACAAACCGAGCCCAGTAACATTAACCAGGGCGTGTGATTTGTTATTTTTTCCACATAAGGCCCCAGGATCAGGTTCAGGAATTCAAAAACTATTAATAATGCAATAACTCCTAAAACTTCAATTATTTTAGGGTTTGTTATTATACTTCGGCTTAGAATTAAGAATAAAATGATGAAAGTAAGAATACAGAATGCCAATAAAACGTATTGAATGTTTTCTTTTTCTTTTTTCTTCTCTTCCGCTTTTTTTGCATCCTCGTCAATAACCCTGAGTTTCTCGCTGAAAGCCATTGACTGAATTTTATTTAAATTATCCTGGTTAAATACAGAGTCCCGCATGGCTAATTCCACTCTAGAAAAAAAGTAAGCGCTATCTGTATTGTGCAGTGTATCATAAATCTGCTGCAGTAGTGCTGCTGCCTTCCCCATTAAATCATTGTTTCTGAATTGACGGCTTCTGTTATAACTCAGCAATGCCTGTTCCTTAGCTTCTTGCAGCTTATTTTGCTTCAAAAGCGAGGCTCCGTAAATATTCCTGTAATCGCAAAGGTCATAGTAATCGTTGGTAGAATCGGCCAGTTCTATAGAGTTTTTAAAATAGGAATTTGATAATGTATAATTCCCTTGTCTTCTGTAAAAATCACCAAGTCCTTCCAGGTCCTCAAGCTTACTATACGTACTCCTGAGGCTCATATTTAGTTCATTCCAGGCTTGCAGATAATGTAACTCCGAATCGGGCTTTTGCACCATTGAATAATATGCTGCCATTGCGGCGCAATACTGTGCCATCATAAAACCATATGAACGGGTTGATTTTCCAGGTAAAACCTCGCCTCCTTTCCGGGCGTAATTCAATACCTCCGCAGAGTTTTTCAAATTGTTATAAAGATTGCTGATATCAAAATAGATAGAGCAAAGCCTCATTTTGTCGTTTGTTTTTTCAGCCAATGGAACTGCCTTTAAAAGAAAATCCAACGCTTTGGGGTAATCTGCCACCCCAATCGAATAATAGGTTCCAATCCAATCATAACTAATGGCCTTTAGTGAATCATTATTAAGTTGGTTGGCTATATTCAGCATTTGCATAACATACGATGAATCAAAACCTCCGGAGCCGGTATTAAAATAATCCTCCTCTATGAGGTTAATCAGATAGAACCTTTTTAAAGAGGAAGAAGTATGCGATAAAACAGATTTTAAACTATCGACGTGTTTGTTTTGTGCAGAACAGCACGAAAAAAATGAAAAAGTAAAAAACGCGAGGGCAATTAGTTTTTTCATGGTGTAAATCAGAATTAAGCTCAAAAATAAAAATAAGTAATTTAGTTACCATCGTTATTATCTTAATGACTTATATGAATTATTCCTGCAAAAGGCGATTATTTTTCTACTTTTGCCAGCCTTAAAGGTTAGCAGAACATGAAACTCGACATACTGGCTTTTGGCGCACACCCCGATGATATAGAACTGTCGTGCGCAGGTACACTTATAAAGGCTGTTAAAGCTGGTAAAAAGGTCGGCATTGTAGACCTTACCGAAGGCCAGTTGGGTACGCGCGGTTCGGCTGAAATACGTTTGAAAGAGGCTGCCAATGCAGCTAAGATAATAGGCGCATCGGTGCGCGATAACCTGGGGATGATGGACGGCTACTTTACCAACGACAAGGAACACCGCATTAAGCTTATACAAAAGATAAGGCAATACAAACCTGAGATAGTTGTAGCTAATGTCCCTCTAGACAGGCACCCCGACCATGGGCGTGCATCACAGATGGTCACCGAAGCTTGCTTTTATTCGGGACTGGTGAAGATAGAGACTGAATGGGAAGGTAAGAAGCAAGAGGCTTTCCGCCCTGCCCGCATATTCTACTACATGCAGCACTTCAGTTACGATTTCAGCTTTGTGGTAGATACCAGCGACGTTATTGAGCAGAAGTATGAAGCTATTAAAGCTTTCAAATCGCAGTTCCACGACCCCAATTCAAAAGAACCTGAGACTGTACTTACCAGCCCGCAATTTATTGAGCACGTTAAACAGCGCGATGCTCAAATGGGTTATGCCATTGGCGTTAAGTATGCCGAAGGGTTCCTGTCTCAACGCAAAATATTCGGAGTAAATAACATTTTTGATATTAAATAATGAAAACAACAGCGCTTACGCCAAAACACATTGCCCTCGGAGCTAAAATGGTTGAATTTGCAGGCTACAATATGCCTGTTTCATATACCGGCCTTAACGATGAACATATTACTGTTCGCAACAACGCAGGAATGTTCGATGTGTCGCACATGGGCGAGTTTTTCCTGAAAGGCCCCAACGCGCTTGACCTTATACAACGTGTTACCAGCAATGATGCCTCGGTGCTTTCTCCGGGCAAGATTCAGTACTCTTGTTTGCCTAACGATAAAGGCGGTATTGTAGATGACTTGCTTGTATATTGCCTCGATAAGGACTACTATATGCTGGTGGTTAATGCCTCAAACATTGAGAAAGACTGGAATTGGGTTAAAGCGCATAACGACAAAGGCGTAGAAATGAAAAACCTGTCCGATGAGTATTCTCTTTTAGCTATACAAGGCCCTAAAGCTACGGCCATACTTGGCAAATTAACCAATGTAGACTTAACCAAGATACCCTATTACAACTTTACCGTCGGCCAGTTTTGCGGAGAGAATGATGTTATAATATCGAACACCGGTTACACCGGCGCCGGAGGTTTTGAAATCTACTGCAAGAACGCTGCCGCCAACAAAATATGGGATGCCATTATGGATGCAGGCAAAGCTGACGGGTTGAAACCCATTGGCCTTGGCGCACGCGATACTTTGCGACTTGAAATGGCTTTCTGTTTGTATGGTAATGATATTGACGATACCACTTCACCCATAGAAGCCGGGCTGGGCTGGATAACCAAGTTTACCAAGAAGTTCACCAATTCAGATGCGTTAGAGGCGCAAAAGCAACATGGCGTTAAGCGCAAACTGGTAGGTTTTAAAATGGTTGACAAAGGCATTCCTCGTCACGGATACGAGATTACGGATGCTGAGGGCAATGTAGTTGGAGTAGTTACCTCA
>JABDGY010000023.1 GCA_013285805.1 Bacteroidota bacterium
TTAACCAGCGATATGTTATCAAGATACATGAAACAAATTTATGCTTTATAATGGTATTTAGTACACCAAAAACCATTTATAAAAGTTCCCCGCTTTTTTCTCAAGTTTATAAGCATACACACCCGGCTTTAATCCCGATTTTTTTACATCGAGCAGGTATTCACAAGAAATGTCATCGGAGTATTTGTCAGAGCTTTCATCCCATTCGCGATTGCTATAAATGCTGTACACCGTTTTACCCCACATATCAATAACCGACAGATTTACTTTTTGTTTTTTTACTACATTGAACCTAAACCATATACTGCTATTGTTTGCAACCTCTTCTGCAGAATAATTGCCTGTGCGCGGGCCGGCTGGCTGGTACAATACCCAGTCTAAATCGCCGGGGTTTATAATTGCGGTAAACATTTTCAATTGGTGGTTATTTAATTGCATCCACATGGGGCGCACAAGGTTATTATATGCAGCCACATCAATATAATCTCCGAAAAAATCAACTGAAGTGGGCACAAACGATTTGTCATTTATCCTGAAATCGCGGAAACTGTTTCCGCCATCGGATGATACGGCAAGGTATACATCGGTAGTATCTCCCTCGTGTTCGCGTCTGTCGTAAAAGAGGCTGTAGAGGTAACCCGTAACCGGGTCAACAGTAAACCAATGCATAAACTGTTCGTGCCCGCTTTCATCGGTATTAATGCGCTGCGGCTTGCTCCATGTCTGCCCTTTGTCGAACGATTTCGCCAGCCACACATCAGTGTTATCGGTTCCGTTGCGCTGGTCGCTCCAGCACACATAAACGGTTCCCCTGTGCGGGCCATTACTTATATCGCAGGCTGTAACAGGCATACCATCGCAGCGGTCTATGCCGCCAATTTCATAATCCCATCCGCCAATTGCATCTGCCACCTTAATTTCTTTTGCCGACCATGTTGCGCCGCCATCGAAGCTTCTTTTAAATACAACACCCTGCGGCCCTCCCCACGAATCATATACTTCTCCGCTGGGGCCGACACATGGCACAGCGCCTTCCACAGTGTTATCGCTATCATGGCAATCGCCACCATTGTTATCCAGCCTCACAGGCTTCGACCATGATATACCTGCATCGGCTGAATACGCAAATAATATGTGGCTGCTATCGGTTACTTTATCAGAATGGTATTTATCGAATTGTGTCCACGACAGGTATATACGGTTGCGGTAAGGGCTATGGGAAAAGTCAACAGCTGCTCCGGGCTTGTCCTGGTTTTTAGGCGGGTTTAATCCGGCAAAACTTCCATCACTCCATGTCTTACCTCCGTCGGTCGATTTCTGGCAAACCATGCGGTCGAGCCATGAGCCTGCCGAAATTGCCAGGTGAATAAAATAAAAATTACCTGCTGTATCGCACAAAAGGCAAGGGTCGCCCCAAACTCCATAAGAGGAACTCATAGTGCCGTGGTGCCATGTTCTACCTGTATCCTGCGAATTATAAAAATTAATGATGTTGGCACCCGCGGCTATTTTGTTAATTGCAGAAGGGCATAACGCTAACGATAATTCTTCGGGCTGGTTGGTACTGTCGATACAAATATTCTGCTGGGCGCTGCAGGCGCTAACCAGTAAAAGGCTTAAAATTAATTGCTGAACAAAGGATTTTACAATACCCACACCGGCAAAAAGGTTCTTACTGCTGACCCGATATTAATTGCAGGTAACCGTTCTGGCTCCAGTTGTGGCTGTTGTCTAACGATGTTGCTTTCAGGATATAATAGTAGGTACCGTCAGATGCCCTTACACCGGCCGATGTCCTTCCGTCCCATGAAATCATAGGCGATTCAGATTCGAACACTTTTTCGCCCCAGCGGTTGAATATCTCTATAGAGAAGTTCTTAACCCCTGTTGTGTTAATCGTAAATACATCATTCATTCCATCGCCGTTAGGCGTAAACACGTTAGGCACAATAATTTCGTCGGGTATATCAATAACTTCCGATTTGGAAGATGAACATCCGGCAGCATTAGTCACAGTTTCTGTTACAGTATATGTACCTGCAGCAAACATTTGCCCGGGGTTGGCTACGTTTGAGCTATCTCCATTGCCAAATGTCCAGAACCATGAAGTTACACCCGGCTTACTTGTATCAGTAAAATTGTATGTAGTGCGGAAAGGGCTGCCTGAAGACACAGTATCGAATCCGGCAATAGGGGCAGGAATAATAGTTATAACACATGAAGCAGGTTTCGACGAGCAACCTGTTAAAGAGTTTACCACAGTAATAGGGCCAGTTACATTACCTCCAACGGTTACGCTTCCTGTTCCGTTACCCGACTCAATGGTATCGCCAACCGGAACTGTCCAAACATAGCCACCGCTATCGGCTTTAGCTGTAAATGTGCCTTGAGTACCTGCACAATAAGGAGCGCACGAAAGTGTTGGTGCAACAGGTTTATCGTTACCCAGTATAAAAGGATTAGTTGTAAAGTTACCCCAAAGGTTTTTCAATACATCGCTGTAAGGAACCGCGGGAGTATATGCAACTGCGCCCATATCGTTCCAAAGGGCTAAGGTAGGCGTGTTCCATTGCGCCATGGCGGTCCATATACCATCAACACTGGCATCGTAGAAAATGTCAATGCTGGCATTATCAGCGCCCGCAGGATGGTTTATAACATGGTAGAAAAGGGGATTTACTTTGCAAAGGTTAGTGTCAATCAGCCCGATACTGTCGCCATCGTTGGTGGCATCGTTATTGGCTAAACGAACGTTATATGTGTTGGCACCGGCTGTTGCAGGTGTAAGCATTACTTTGCGGTAACGCTGTATAGCAGCTGAATCGGCTCCTACAGGATAATAATATGCGCTTGCATTAGCAGTTACACGTGAAAGGCTACCGGCTCCTACGCTGTAAACAAAGCCTTCAGTAGCAGATCCCTTAGTGTACACGGCGGCGTTAGATACGGCAGCAAGGGTAGTTGTAGTAATAAACATAGTATGGCCGGCGGTAAACAATACCCTGTCGTTCAGTTCAAGGTAGTGGTCTACATTAGCGTCGAGTGTTTGTTGTTTCCTACGGTTAGCGCCAACACCTGCTCCCCTTAATATCAGGGTGTCGAAGGTGGTAACAGTTGCATTGTTACTGGTTATAAGTTCTTTAAGGTTGCCATACATATCTACAGTACTGTTGCCATCAATAAATGTGGCATCGTTAATCCAGTCCTGGTCAAGGTGGTACTTGCCATTACCTTGAAGTATAGCGGTATTTGATATATGAATATTGCCAAGCCATGTTCCGTTGCTGGTAACGGTCATATCACCATCGTTGGTCCATGTGCCGGGCCCTGCCACAGCATTATCGTCCTGGAATCCGCCGTTAACCTGTACAATAGCACCCGGTGTAGCATGAACTAATGCACCATTGCTAAATAGTATTTGCGCCTTTGCAGTAAACGAAAGTGCGGCAAAAAACATAAGAGGTAAAGCGGCGAGTGTAGTAATATTTTTTCTCATCAGTACGTATATTTATACAAGAGGCCTATTATATGATAACAAAGATAATAAAAGATTTATAAGAAAACAAATTTTTCACCTGGAATTAACATGTTGAAAACCTATTTTACATACCCTTCTCCTCTAATATATTTTGTTATACATTTGCGCCTTTAATTCCAAAAAACCTATGCAAAAGTCAGCAATGGTATTTGCAGGTATTTCGGGGGCTTTGGCCGTTATAATGGGAGCACTTAATGCTCACACTTTCAGGGAGAAAGTGACCTCAGGAATACTAACAGCGGAGAATGTAGGAGCGATTGAAACAGCCGTGCATTTTCAGCTATTCCATACCCTTGCCATTTTGGGGGTGGTTGCATTGGGAGATAAGCTGCCTTTTTTCAACAAGGCTATATTATATTGTTTTATGTTAGGAATCATCTGTTTTTCAGGCTCTATATACTTTCTTTCGACCAAAGGGTTAACCGGTTTCGAGAACATTAACTGGCTGGGCCCCATTACTCCACTGGGCGGACTATTCCTTATTATAGCCTGGGTACTTTTAGGAGTATCGGCATTGAAGTATAAACCCGTAAGTAAACAGTAACCGGAATGACGAAGTACGAATCATACAAATCCCGTCTTGCCAGAATAGCAGATTTAGGCTACACAATGGCACTGCAAGGCTGGGACCAGGAGACGTACATGCCGGAAAAAGGGGCGGATTTCAGGGCGCAGCAAACGGCAACCCTATCGGGTATGGCCCATGAAATGTCGGTTGATAAGGAATTGGGAGACCTATTAAAGAAACTTAGCAAGAAAAAGGACCTTACTCCAAAGCAAAAACGCAATATTGAGGAGAGCCTTAAAGATTATAAGGAAAGCAAAAAATATACCACTGAATTTGTAGAACAACTTAGCCGTGTTACTTCTGAATGTTTCCAGGCATGGCAAAAGTCTAAGAAAGAGAGCAACTTTAAATTGTATGCTCCCCACCTTACCAAAATGATCGACCTTAAGCGTAAGGAAGCTGATATATTAGGATACAAGAAGCATCCGTACAATGCCTTGCTCGACCAGCATGAACCCGGAGCAACGGTTGACCAACTTGATGTGTTATTTAAAGATGTGCGTGAGCAACTGGTGGTTTTTGTAAAGAAGATTGCCGCTGCCAAACAAAACGACGATTCTTTCGCCTACAAAAACTACAATAAGGACAAGCAATGGAATTTTGGTATTGAATTGCTGAAACAAATGCACTTTGATTTTGAAGCAGGCAGGCAGGATATTTCCATGCACCCTTTTACTACCAACTTTAGCCCGCAAGATGTACGCGTTACTACCAAGGTAATTGAGAACAACCTGAAATCGATGATATGGTCGTGCATACACGAGGGTGGCCATGGTTTATATGAGCAGGGTTTGCCTTCATCGGAATACGGTTTGCCATTGGGTGAAGCAATTTCGCTTGGAATCCATGAATCACAATCGCGCATGTGGGAAAATAATGTGGGCCGCAGCTTACCATATTGGAAAGCGAACTATAAGCACCTGCAAAAGTATTTCCCTGCACACCTTAAAAATGTTTCCCTCGACCACTTTTATAAAGGAATCAATTTAGTTAAGCCTTCACTCATCCGTATAGAAGCCGATGAAGTGACATACCATTTCCACATATTGGTGCGTTATGAAATAGAGAAGCTACTGATGGAAGGAAAGATAAAAGTGAACGAGTTGCCAGAATTCTGGAACGAACATTATATGAAGTACCTGGGAGTAAAAGTAAAATCAGATGCGGAAGGTGTGCTGCAGGATGTGCATTGGTCGCACGGCAGCATCGGTTATTTCCCTACCTATTCATTAGGAAGCTTTTACGCGGCCCAGTTCTTTCACCAGGCGAATAAGGATATTAAAGGCTTGCAGAAGAACATAGAAGAAGGAAATATGCTGCCGCTTTTAAACTGGCTGCGCGAAAAAATACACCGTCACGGTAAGTTTTATTCAGCTGAAGATTTGTGTAAAAAAGTGACCGGCGAAAAGCTTAACTTTAAGTACTTTATGAATTACGCTAAAGACAAGTACTCGGTTATATATAATCTTAAATAAAAAAACCTCAAGTATAATTAACCCAAATAAATAACGATTAGCAAAACACTTTCACATGAAGAACATTGGGATGAAATCGGAATCAGCTACCTTAGCCAACCTGGGCTTCGACGGGCTCGATACTATTTACTGGAATCTGAATCCTGCACAATTAGTTGAAAAAACTATTCAATTAGGTCAAGGTACTTTTAACGATACAGGCGCTCTTATGGTTGACACGGGCGAGTTTACCGGCCGTTCGCCAAAAGATAAATTCACCGTTAAAGACGCGATTACAAAAGACACCGTTTGGTGGGGCGATGTTAATTTCCCTTTCGAGCCTGAAAAATTTGCCGCCCTCCGCAAAAAAATGATTGATTCCGCCAAAGGCAAAACAGTTTATGTGCACGATGCTTATGTGTGTGCCGATAAAGCTTACCGCGTTAGCGTTCGCGTAATAACCGAAACCCCCTGGGCAAGTTTATTCGCCACTAATCTTTTTATGCGCCCTACCGCTGAAGAAATAAAATTATTCAAACCGGAATGGCATATCATTTGCTTACCCAGCTTTAAAGCAGATGCCAAGGTTGACGGCACAAGGCAGCACAATTTTACCATGCTTAACTTTACCGATAAGCAGGTAATTATAGGTGGTTCAGCTTATACAGGCGAAATAAAGAAATCGATGTTTACCATGCTGAACTATACTTTGCCATTGCAAGGAGTGCTTTCTATGCACTGCTCAGCAAATATTGGCAAGGATGGGGATACAGCTATATTCTTTGGATTATCGGGCACAGGTAAAACAACCCTTTCTGCGGACCCTGCCCGTGGCCTTATTGGAGACGATGAACATGGATGGTCAGACAAATCGGTGTTCAACTTCGAAGGCGGATGCTATGCAAAATGTGTGAACCTTTCGAAAGAAAAAGAACCGCAAATTTATGATGCGGTGCGTTTCGGTACATTATTGGAAAATACCCGGTGCCACGATGGAAGCTGCAAAGTTGATTATGATAATATTTCTGTGACTGAAAATACCCGTGCAGCATATCCTATTCATTTTATCGATAATGCTGTTGAGCCTTCGGTAGCAGGCATACCTAAAAATATTTTCTTCCTCACCTGCGATGCGTATGGTGTGTTGCCTCCTATTTCAAAGCTTACGGTTAACCAGGCTATGTATCACTTTATCTCTGGCTATACCGCTAAAGTAGCGGGTACCGAAGTTGGTGTTACCGAACCTACACTGACTTTCTCAGCTTGTTTTGGTAAAGCATTCTTACCCTTGCATCCTATTCAATATGCCGACTTGCTCGGTAAAAAATTACAGCAGACCAAAGTAAATGTATGGCTGGTGAATACCGGTTGGTCGGGCGGACCTTACGGAGTAGGCAACCGTATGAAACTTTCATATACCCGTGCTATGATTACCGCTGCCCTGAATGGTTCGTTAGAGAAAGTGAAATATGAGGTATTGCCAATATTTGATTTACATGTTCCAACCTCATGCCCTGACGTTCCTGCTGAAATTTTGAACCCTAGGAACACATGGAAAGATAAGGAAGCGTATGATGCAAAGGCAAATGATTTAGCAAAATCGTTTGTAAAGAACTTTGAACAATATGCAAGCCGTGCAAGCAAGGAGATACTTGATGCTGCGCCTAAAGTGGCTACAAGGGTAACGGCTTAACCCTCCTAGCCTCCCCTAAAGGGGAGGCTTTAAATATTAAGGCCGAGGATTTCCTCGGCCTTTTTAGTTTTCCAAATCAATTGCCACGACCTTTAGGTCGTGGTTTAAATAATAACAATAACCTGGGCTTTAGCCAAAACCATGTAACATTATTTAGGCTAAAGCCAATACACCGTTATACTTTCTCCACGACCTAAAGGTCGTGGCAACTAAAAAATGGCATACAATTTTCCCGGCCTTTTTTTATTTTTGACTTTCTTATTATGGAGAAGCAAAAAGATAAACCTGACCAGGCCACACTTGATGCATGGCATGATGATCCAGCAAACTGGAGATTGGGTGTTCTTTATTTTAATCCGAAAGACAAGCGTATTTTCCCTCCCAAGCGGGTTAAAGGCCTAGGGTGGACTATAAACTTTGCCAACCCGTATTCTATATTGGTTGCCTTAGTGTCAATTGCAGTTATATACTTTATAATTGAGAGAGTGTTTTAACCTCGCTACCATTTAAGGTTAGTAAATGAACCATTAGTTACGGTTGCATTACCGCCGTTTTTTGTTGGCATTTGTTCCTGTGCCACAAAATTAAATGTTCCGGAGGCAACATGATTTACAGTATCAAATGTGGTTAAAGTTATTAAGCCGGTATGCACACTATCGGTATAGTATGCAAAGCTTGCCTTTGGGTGAGTGGTGGTCCAGAAAACATCGCCTGTATTAACATTAGACAAGGTAAAACTCCCTGTTTTGTTTGCTTTTACACGTATAGAAATTTCTTCATTGTAGCCGGAGGAAGTGTCGTATGTAGGGACTGAATCCATTGCAAAGAAAGAGAATATGCCGCCGGAGTCCTTTGCCCATTTGAGGGTATAATTATAAGTGACACCACTTACGGTTGCATTAACAGGCCCCGTTGGCGTTGGGGTTGTTGTAGATTCCTGTTGACAGGAATACAAACCACATAAAAGCAAAACTATAGATAATATTATTGCGCTTTGTTTCATTGTAAAGGGTAAGCAAATATACTTAAGAATGGTATGATTTCCCCCTAACGGGGGATAGAGGGGGCATCTTTACTTCAATATCTGCAACCTGTTTGCGTCGAGACGCAGGAATATAAAAAGTAACAATGTAAATGCAAGTAATGACGAACCGCCGTAACTTATAAATGGCAAGGGAATACCTATTACAGGCAGTAGGCCTATTGTCATGCCAACATTAATTGCTATGTGTATAAAGAATACCGAAGCAACGCCATATCCGTAAACACGGCTGAATGCCGAACGCTGTCGTTCGGCCAGAAATACAATGCGTACCAGCAGAACTAAATAAAGCAGTATTACAAATGATGCCCCTACAAAGCCCCACTCTTCGCAAAGGGTGCAAAAAATAAAGTCGGTGGCAGGTGCAGGTACAAAGTTAAGTTTGGTTTGAGTGCCCCGCAAAAATCCTTTGCCCCATGCTCCTCCCGAACCAATAGCTATTTCACCCTGGTGAAGATTGTAGCCCTCCTTTTTTACATTCACATTACTGCCACGGAACACGTCAATCCGTGTACGTTGGTGACCCTCAAGGTGATTGTACGCGAAATTGGTGCCCCACACAATCAGCAATCCTGCCGCCAGTATGCTGCCAATGCGGATAAGGTCTTTTCTTTTTCGACGTGTGAAAATAACGAAGGCCAGTAAAGCTATACCTATAAGCACATAAGTTAACACCAGCTGGCTTCCCATCAGCGATAATATAAAAAGCAGTATTGTCAATGCCCCAACCAATAATACGTTGCCCGACAGCCCTTCCCTGTACATTACAAAAATGAAAGAGGTGTAGGTAATAGCAACGCCGGTTTCGTTTTCAAACAGGATAAACAGAATGGGAACTATCACCATAGCGATTACTCTTAATCGTACGGTGCTTTTACTCATTTTAATATTTTCATTACCCAGGTATTTGGCAAGGCCGAGGTTAATAGCAAATAATCCAAGTTCAGCAGGTTGCACTTCTATGGGGCCCATATGAAACCACGAGTGGCTGCCCTTGGTTCCGGCACCTATAAACCGCACAGCCAGTAATGCGAATACGGTTATCCCGTAAAGGAAATAGGCAAATACCGAAAAGAAACTGGCCTCGGTGAGCATTACTAAAAATGCAAGCAGGAAAGCCACGCCTATCCATATAAATTGCTTGCCATAGTATTGCGTAAAATCAAATATTCCCGCATGATTAGGGTTATATACAGCAGAATAGACATTCAACCAGCCTATTATGACCAGGAAGCCATAGATGCAAATCGTGAACCAATCTACATAGGGAACAATACTATTTCTGCGCTCGTTCATTTCTTAGACTTATGCTTTACCCTGGGCTGGTTTTTTTCCATAGCCAGGTATTGCAGCGTGTTTCCTTCCAGCATCCTCTTCTCTACATCGGGCCTTTTTATGGTATCGGTAACATATTTCTCAACCATTAAACTTCCCAGCGGCGCGGCCCATTCAGCGCCCCAGCCGCCGCGTTCAACCACCACACATATGGCTATTTTCGGATGGTCCATAGGTGCAAAAGCAATAAACAGTGAATTGTTACGCCCATTAGGATTTTGAGCCGTTCCTGTTTTTCCACACATAACCACACCCGGTATTTTACTGGCTGCAGCTGTTCCTTCTTCCACTACTTCCGACATACCCTCGACTACAATGTCAAAATATTTTGCGTCAATAGGCACATAGTGTCGGGTAGTATATTTCTTTTGAACAGTGTTTTTATCGCCAACAGATTTTATAACGTGCGGCATATAATAATACCCCCGGTTAGCAAGTATGGCGGCTTCGTTGGCAAGTTGTAAGGGGGTAAGCAGCATTTCTCCCTGGCCAATGCCAAGCGATACTACTGTGGCGCCTTTCCAGTGGCCCTTTCCGAAAAAACGATTGTAATAATCAACGCTGGGAACATTGCCGCGCAACGCGCTTGGCAAATCAATATCAAGTCGTGTACCTAAGCCAAAGCTCATTACATATTTCCTCCATGTTTCAAAAGCTTCTTCAGTTGTGCTGTATTGTTTATTATTCATCATGCTCATAAACACATTACAGAAATATGTATTGCACGACATTGCGATAGCTTTCTCAAGTTGCAGGGTGCCATGTGCGGCGTCGCATGCTACGCTTATGTTGCCCAAATGAAACGCCCCGGGGCATGTGTATGAGGTGTTTTCGGTAAGTACCCCTTCCTGTTGTGCTATAAGCGCCTCAATGGGTTTAAAGGTAGAGCCGGGAGGGTACGCAGCCATTAATGCACGATTAAATAATGGAATGTCAATACTGTCTAAAACCAGTTTACCATAATTTTTAGCACGCACGTTGCCTACTAAAAGGTTAGGGTCATATTCCGGATTGGAAACCAGGGCAAGTATTTCGCCGGTAGATGGGTCAATAGCTACCATGCTGCCGGCTTTATTCTCCATCAGCTTTTCGCCGTATGCCTGCAAGTCAGCATCAATACTACAGGTCAGGTTTTCACCGGGCTGGGGCAAGGTATCATACTTACCGCTTTTATAGCCACTTACTTCGCGGTTCATAGCATCTACCATGGTAATTTTCACGCCTTTCTGGCCGCTCAAATCGCTCTCATACGATTCTTCAATCCCGCTTATTCCAACATAGTCGCCTTCTTTATATTTAGGGTTCCGTAGGCAGAGTTCTTTACTTACTTCACCTATATAACCCAGCAAGTGAGGGGCTATCTTCATAGGGTACCTTCTTACCGTACGTACCTCAGAATAAAACCCATGGTACTTGTACATTTTTTCCTGGAAAGAAGCATAAATTTCGGGGGTGACTTCTTTCATAAATACTGATGCATGGCTGGAGGTATTTAATATTACCGCCTTTTTGATGTTTGAAATAAAATCGGCTTTGGTAATTCCCAAATCGTTACAGAAAGAATTGGTGTCGCAATCTTTCACCTGGCCTGGTATAACCATAATATCATAAGCGGCCTCGTTAGTCACCAGCAGTTTGCCGTTACGGTCTTTTATACAGCCCCTTGGCGGGTACTGTGTTACGTGCCTGAATGTTTCGTTACTGGCATCAAGCTTATAGCGGTCGTCAACCACCTGCATATAAAACAGCCTGCATATAAAAGCAAAGCAGGCCAATGCAAATATGGCGCCCACAATAAATTTACGAAGAGCAAGGGTATTGTTCATTGTCTCCTCCTTTGCATAATAAGCTGGCTGAGCATTATAAGGCCCAGTGTAGCTGCTCCGCTCAATATTACTTTAGCAAATGTGGTGAAGAATGTAGAAAGTGTAAGCGCCTCCAGAAAGAACAAAACAAGGTGATGAAAGAACACCAGTGTGCCCGCATAACTCAGCATCCACGGTGTCCCTAATGATTGTAATGTTGGTTTTGCCGATGCATCATATTCTCCCTTGGGTGCATAAACACGCAATACCCATGGCCTGCAATATGCCATAAATACACAAGCCGCAGCATTCATTCCCCAGGTATTGTAAAACATATCAATAGTTAACCCTGTTATAAACGCAATAAACAGCACTAATGCTTTACCGGTTCGTATGGGAAGCATGAGAATAAATAACACATACAAAAACGGGTTGATAAACCTGCCCAGTTCCAGGTGTTTCAGGATAAGCACCTGTATGAGCAGGAAAACAAAAAAGCGCCCGGTATTTTTTGCAAGCTCGTTAATCATTTCCCTTCGTTATTAGCTTTATACGTAGCTTCTTCAAGGTCGGTTTTCTCTTTTTTTGTTAAATCGCTTATTACGTAAACAAAGCGCAGTTTCTTGAAATTGGTAGTCAGCCGCATTTTAATTTTATAGAAATACTCTGTAGGCAAGGGAGTAACTTCTTCAACCACACCAATGGTTATGGCTTTCGGGAAAATGGTTGAATACCCGCTGGTTATAATGGTATCGCCGGGAGTGACTTTTTCACTCATGGGTATCTGCATCAGCCATGCATAGCGGTAATCTTCGCCCTTCCATACCACTGTGCCAAAGGCACCGCCTTTCTTCAGCATGGCGCTGAGCTGGAAATTTTTATGCAGCATTGACATAGCCACGGAATAATGGTCGGATACCGATAGCACAATACCAGCCACACCGGCTGATGATACAATGCCCATCCCTTCGGTAATACCTTCGCGTTTGCCTACATTAAGGGTAATGTAGTTGCTAATCATATTGGTAGAGTTGTCAATAATTTCAGCAGAAATGAAATTGTACTGGTCGCCGTAAGGGTTTGTCTTAGGAACTTTTACATGCTTCGATGTATCGGGCAAGGCCGAAAGCGCGTTTTGCAATCGTGTATTTTCTTCCGACAGCCTTTCGTTTTCGCTTTTCAGGTTGAAGTAGCCGGTTATACCCGAATAGGTTTTATATACAGAACCTGCCACGCTGTTAGCCGAATTGAAAAAACCGGCCTGGTGGTAGTAGTTGTCCCTGAAAACAAAATAGAGTGAGAAGAACTCCAGGGCGACGAACAGAACTGCAAAATAATTCCTCCTGAAAAATGCAATTATACCATACATCGGCAGCCCCGGTTTTATATGTTACCTTACTGTGCCTTAGGATTTAAGCAGGAACGGGAAACGGTGAATGTTCTTTAGTGCAATACCTGCCCCCCTTGCAACAGCCCTGAGCGGATCTTCTGCAATGTGTACGGGCAGTTTAGTCCGCATTGAAATACGTTTGTCTAATCCGCGAAGCATGGAGCCACCACCCGCTAAATAAATTCCTGTGCGGTAAATATCAGCTGAAAGCTCAGGCGGAGTTTTTTCCAATGCCTGCAAAATAGCTTCTTCAATTTTTGAAATTGATTTGTCAACCGCATGTGCAATTTCAGAATATGAAACCTGTATCTCTTTAGGAATACCGGTCATTAAATCCCTACCATGTACGGGATAATCGGGTGGAGGGTTTTCTATCTCTGTCATAGCAGCGCCTACTTCTATCTTCACACGCTCGGCAGTACGTTCACCAATAAGCATGTTGTGCTGGCGGCGCATATATTCTTCAATGTCGCTGGTAAATTCATCGCCGGCTACACGAATTGAATTATCGCATACAATACCGCCAAGGGCAATAACAGCAATATCGGTTGTACCTCCTCCAATGTCCACAATCAGGTTACCCATAGGTTCTTCCACATCAATACCAATACCTATTGCAGCAGCCATAGGTTCATGCAATAAGTAAACTTCTTTTCCACCGGCATGTTCAGCAGAGTCGCGTACAGCGCGTTGCTCCACAGGTGTAATTCCTGAAGGGATGCAGATAACCATTCGCAGTGCAGGAGTAAACCATTTTTTGCCTGAATAAAGCATGCGTACCATTTCGCGTATCATGCTTTCAGCTGCGTTGAAATCGGCTATAACACCATCTTTCAGCGGTCGGATGGTTTTTATGTTTTCATGTGTTTTGCCATGCATTTGCTGGGCTATCCTTCCCACAGCAATTACTTTGCCTGTCATTCTGTCCACAGCTACAATAGAGGGTTCGTCGACCACAACCTTATCGTTGTGAATGATAATGGTGTTGGCGGTCCCGAGATCAATCGCTATGTCTTGCTGCAGGAATCCGAATAATGATGCCATACGTTAGTTATAAGTTTATAAAGTCTTAGAATATCGAATATTGAACATTGAATAAGGAATGTCGAAGTTATAGGAACTATAATAATTATTTCTTTTCATTATTCTTTTTTGCTGTTTCAACACTTTTATTAAAAATTGCAATTAATTCATGCCCTTCTGCCAATGCTTTGTCAATTATTTCCAGTTTATTTGTCAAAGGATATCTTTTAATAAGCTTCAAAGCAACAAGAGTTTCCCTTAACTCTTTTAATAATATTTTTAATTTATGAACGAAGTCTGCTCTTGATTCAGCACTTTGTGCTTCACCGTAATGTAGGGCAGGTGAGGTTCCTGAGCGCACAATCTGTCCTGAAATATATATTCCAGAAGGAGTTTTATTTAAACTTTCTGATATTTCTATTATAAGAATACTGAAATCAATAAGGCGTTCTTCCAAATCAAATTTTCGTTTATTCTGACTTGAGCTGTTCACTTCAATATTCAATATTTCTTGTTCAGTATTCAATATTCCTTTAGTGTTTAAAATGTCTTGTGCCTGTGGTTACCATAGGCATATTATTATTGTCGCAATATTCAATTGACTTACTGTCGTTTATTGAGCCGCCCGGTTGTATTACCGCATGTATTCCCGCGTTGTGCGCTATCTCAACACAATCAGGAAAAGGGAAAAATGCATCAGAAGCCATTACCGCGCCTTTCAAATCAAACCCGAAATTGGTTGCTTTTTCAATGGCCTGCTTCAGCGCGTCAACCCTAGATGTTTGTCCAGTGCCGGCTGCCAGTAACTGTTTGTTTTTGGCCAGCACTATGGTATTTGATTTTATATGCTTTACAATCTTGTTGGCAAACTCTAAATCTGTTTTCTCCTGTTCTGTGGGCGCCGCTTTTGTTACTTGTTTCATATCCGCTATTGTATCCGTTTTCCAGTCCCTATCCTGTTCAACCACACCATTCAGCAATGACCTGAAATTCTGCGCCGGGAAACTGAACGAATGCAACTTAAGCAATATACGATTTTTTTTCTGTTTTAGTACCTCCAGAACCCCACTTTCATAGTCCGGAGCCAATAATACTTCAAAAAACAGCTTATCTATTTCTTTGGCGGTTTCAAGGTCTACCGGCTTATTGGTAATAAGTATCCCTCCAAAGGCGGAAACAGGGTCACCTGCCAGTGCATCTTTCCAAGCTTGTATAAGGGTTGAGCGTGATGCTAATCCGCAAGCATTATTGTGTTTTATAACTGCGAATGTAGTATCGGTGAACTCGCTCATCAGGTTAATGGCGGCATCAATATCAAGCAGGTTGTTGTACGATAACTCTTTGCCGTGAATTTGTGTAAATACCTTATCAAGGTCACCATAGAAGGTGCCTTTCTGGTGAGGGTTTTCTCCGTAGCGCAATTGTTTTGCTCCGAAAATCTTTTTCTCGAAACCGGCCCCACTGCCTGAAAAATAAGCGTGTATTTGTGTATCGTAGTGCGAGCTTACACCAAACGCGCGCATGGCTAGTTCTTTGCGTTGCTCTATGGTTGTTGCGCCTTTTTGTTTGGTAAGAATATCAAGCAACATGCCATATTCCTGTTTTGAAGGAACAACAGTTACATGATTAAAATTCTTAGCGGCGGCGCGGATAAGAGAGATGCCGCCTATGTCTATTTTTTCAATAATATCTTCTTCTGATGCGCCGGAAGCAACTGTCTTTTCAAATGGATATAAATCAACTATCACTAAATCAATGGGTGGAATTTCATGCTTTTCAAATTCCGCTATATCGGTAGCAATATCGCGCCTGCCCAGTATGCCACCAAACACACGCGGGTGCAATGTTTTAACCCTGCCGCCAAGTATTGAAGGATAAGAAGTAAGGTCCTCAACAGGAATCACTTTTACTCCCAGCGATTCAATGAATTTCTGTGTTCCGCCAGTACTGTAAAGCGTTACACCAAGTTTATGCAACTGTTGAATTATAGGCTCAAGTCCATCCTTATCGAATACTGATACTAACGCGCTTTTTATTGTCTTATCCTGTTCCATGACTGTTTTTTCAAGTCATGCAAAAGTATCTGCTTTTTCATTCAAAGATTGTACGGCTCCTACTTATTTATTTACATTTGACTAACAATTTGACAATAGTTAATTTTAACTTTCAAAGGGGTATTTTCAGGGTATATGGAAATTACATTTCTCGGCACTGGCACATCGCAGGGGGTACCTATAATAGGTTGCCAGTGCGAGGTTTGTAAATCTACCGACCCTAAAGATAAAAGGCTTCGCTCATCGATAATGATAGAAGATAAAGGGTATACATTTGTTGTTGATACGGGGCCCGACTTCCGTGAACAGATGTTGAGAGAAGATGTGCGTAAACTCGATGCAGTTATATATACCCATGAGCACCGTGACCACATTGGCGGCCTTGACGATATACGCGGTTTCAACTTTGTAATGGGCAAGCATATTGATGTATATGCCGATGAAAACGTAGAAGAAGCTATTCGCAGAATGTACCCCTATATATTTTACAAAGAGAAATACCCGGGAATACCCGAAATAAACCTCCATCGTATTACAGGCAAGCCTTTCACGGTTCAAGGCACAACGTTTATTCCCATTAAAGTAATGCATTATAAACTGCCTATATGGGGCTACCGCATTGGCGGATTTACCTATATAACCGATGCTAATTTTATACCTGAAGAAGAAAAGGAGAAAATAGAAGGCTCAGATGTACTTGTACTTAATGCATTGAGGAGGGAGAAGCACATTTCGCACTTTACCCTGGACGAAGCCATAGCGGCAGCAACCGAGCTAAATGCCAAACAAGTTTATTTCACCCATATAAGCCACCAGCTTGGCAAGCATGCAGAGGTGGGAAAGGAATTACCCGCTAATATGCACCTGGCCTATGACAGGTTGGTGCTGGAAGTAAAATAATCAGTTTTTACGCAGTAGCTGCACAAACCCTTTCAGGGTTATTTGCTGTATACCGGTAACGCGTATTTCGTTAACGGTACATATATAATAGTAAACCCCGTCGGGGCAAGGTTTTCCGCTATTCTGGTCGTTGCCGTTCCAGTTAATATTAGGGTTAATTGTGTGGAACATAATTTGTCCCCAGCGGTTATAAATGTTTATATCAATACTCTTAATATAACGGTAAGGCAGTATGGGGGTGAAAAAATCATTAAAACCATCGCCGTTAGGTGTAAATACGTTTGGTAGCTGGTATTGCGGGCAGTTATCAACGCATACCATATTTATAGCGCTTTGGTTCCCTGCAGAATCTGTGGCTGTAACGGCATAGCAACCTGCCACAGAGCTAAGGCTGTCGTGCACATATACTGTGTCGTTCAAATTATAAATAGTCTTAATCAGCTCCGGGTCGCCGCCTACGGTAGGGGTGTAATAAATAGTGTAGTATTCAACATCGTGTGTGTTTTTACAGAAATGGTCGGGGTTATTCCAAACTAAAGAGTCGCTGAAAGTGCTGCACTGGGCCGTTAAAGAAACCTGGGGCGGGCAAGGCGGTATAGTATCTTTTGGGGCTGAACACATAACCTCCGATGAATCATATAATGGGTGAAGAACGCTAGGGTCGGCATAATAGCTCACCGATTTTACATAGTAGCAGAATGTAGTGTCATTATCAAGCAAGGTATCTATGTAATTGTTTATTGTTCCCGGAACAGTTGCTATGTATGTAAATGCCGGCATCCATGGCTCTTTGCGGTAAATCATAAAAATTGAATCGGTCCATGGAACAACCGATGCCCATGAAAGTTGCATAAAGTTATCGCCCGGGTGCAGGCTGAGATAAATGGAGGAAGCCGGAGGTGAAGTGCCCAGCAAATGTGTAGGAGTAGTATCAGTATTAAAAAATTTAAGCTGGTAATTGTAACTGTTATTCTGCGTATTCAGAGGGTTATCCATGTAGGAAGTATCTACATGCGATGCAAAAAAAGGAGAGTTTACGGTATAAATGGTCGAGAATGTGGTACTCTTCATGCCCGTTGCACGTTGCAGTTCATATATATATGGACCGGGATGAGCAATGGTGTCGAAACCAAGGCCATTTACAAGTGGTTTTGTCCAGCGAACATACATTCTCCCGGCTGAGTTGGACGTTGTATTAACACTAACATTGGTTAATATGGGCGCATCGCGACGTATAAGAATACAGGTATCGTTAGATGGGAAACTTACAGAGTTGTCAGGTTCAGGATAATTGGCTACTACCACGAAGCTGTAATATAAGCCGGGCACTACAGAACAATCTGTAAAGGTGGTATCGTTTACATTTGAAGTTGTGCCCGCAAGGGTATAGCCTGTTGTATCTGAAACACCGGGTGAGCATGAATCGTGCGATAAGTTCTTACACCCTACATGGCTGTAAATACTATAACCGCTGGCATTACTACAGGGGCTTTTATCCCATGTAAGCACTACACAATTACCTGCAATTACCGCGGTAAGATTTTTAGGCGCTGGTGGCATAACATAAATCAAGGTACTTGCATAAGCTGACTCAAGGCTTACTACGTCCGTTCCGGTAACAAGCACCTGGTAAGGCAATTTCTGTATGTCGCTGCAATTTGTTTGCCATTGAAAATTACCTGTAGGGGTAGGGCCAGAGCCGCCAATAACATTAAAAGTTGCAGGAGGTGATTCAGAAAATGGCAGGCCTGAAGCAGCAAGAGTTTCCCCATCGGGGTCTGTTCCTGTATATTTAAGGTTAACAGTTGTACCTGCCTCCACACATATCTTATCGGGCCCTACAACCTGGGGTGGGACTGTTGTACATTTGCTTACTATATTTATTTCCAACTCTACGTCCATTGTATCTACAGCTACTACCTCTAATCTTCCTAACTCATATATCCGCTTATAGTCAATAATGCGAATAGAGAAATTATAAATATTGCAACTTGTACAGGGAGGGGTGCACCATGCAAGCGTGCCTGTAACAGGGTTAATAAAAGCTCCCGGTGGTATCTGGTAACCGGGACAAGGAATAACATTTCCTGAAGTAGGGTCCATGCACAGGCAATTGCCTAGCGAGTAAGAAAGACTGTCGCCCTGCCTTGAATAGGCACCGAGGTTAAAATAGTAGCATTGGTTGCAGCAGGCGTCCTGGCAAACCGGTATATTGGTAATTACAGGAGTTGTTATACTATCAGTGGGTGCCCTTGGAATAGTTAAGGTAGTAAATAAGTAGAAACTTGTGTTAACCGAACCTATCATGTTACATATACCGGCCATACGGTTCTGGTCATTCATCCACATATGATAGGAGCCTGGGCCCGGGAAAGTATGAGTACCGGTATAAAGGCAAACTTTACGGCACATGCATACCGTTTGTCCGCCAGGATAGCCATCCGGGTTGGGGGGGTAGCCATTGGAACGTAAAAGTACTTCTGAAGTACCGTCTCCGTAATTTATACGCAGGGTATCCCTGTCGGCCGGTTCACCGCAGCCAACGTTGTCAGGGGTTCCGTTTGCATAATCTACTATGGTAACAACGTAAGTGTACCCTCCGACGCATTTAGCAGAAATATAGCCTGAAACCTCGTGAGTTGCGCTCGCGAGCAGCGGTAAAAGTAACAGTGGTAATATCCTAAGTATTTTTCTCACAGCCTTGCCAAGGTACCATTTATTGTTGTTAGACTATGCCAACGGGTAAAGGTTAAAAAAATTGTGTTAAACAGAATTTCCCCGTTGCAGGCAGTATAGCGGGTAAGAAATTATTTAATCTGTCCTTGCGTAGTATCGTTGTTTTTCTTAGCGTTTTCGTCGGTAGTGTTGCCTTTCGAGGCATCTTTAAACTCCTTTATTCCCTGGCCCAATCCACGCATTAATTCAGGAATTTTTCTGCCGCCAAAAAGTAATAATACTATAGCGAGTATAAGAATAATCTCTCCGGGTTTTACTGCATCTAAAAAGAGTAACATAGCTTCGTTTATTTAAAATTACTTCAAAGATAATACTTTTTCAGCAGGAAAGGCTATAAATCCAGCTATTTAATATGTAAGGAATATCACTACTTTTACCGACCATTTTTATGCAAGTTGTGGAGCAGTTAAAGAACAAACACCTTGAATACTTCGAAGAGCAGGCTAAAAAGCGTGTCCGTATCCGTAAAAGGCATTCCTATTACTGGAATGATATTACCCGTTTCTGCGACTATTTTGCGCATGATGAGCTTTCAGTGCTTGAAATAGGTTGTGGAACAGGTGAATTACTTAATGAAATTAAGGGTAACCGTAGGGTAGGTATTGACTTTAGCCCGGCTATGATTGAGCAGGCAAAGAGCCGTTTTTCGGGCGTGGAATTCCATTGCATGGCGGCTGAAGATATAAGCCTTGATGAAAAATTCGATATGATAATTATCTCCAATCTTATTGGTTATCTTGATGATGTGGAGAAGGTACTGCAATCGTTACATAAACTGTGTCACCCCCGCACCAAAATAATAGTTACCTATTATAATTACCTGTGGGAGCCTATGTTAAAGCTTTCGGAAAAGCTAGGGCTTAAAACCAAAACCCACGACCTTAACTGGCTGGGATTGAACGATACCAATAACCTGATGTACTTATCGGGTTTCGACGTGTACCGCAGCACAAGGCGCATGCTAATTCCTTTTAATATACCCCTTATTGCCCCATTGTTCAATAGGTACATTGCCAAACTGCCCATTTTCAGGCACCTGTGCATAAACCAATATACTTTTGCCAAGCCCTTACCCGATTTTGCGCATACAGGATATGAAGATAAATTTTCGGTAACTGTTGTTATACCGGCCCGTAACGAAAGCGGTAATATTGAGAATGCAATAAAGCGTCTGCCTAAACTGGGCAAGCATACCGAGATAATATTTATAGAAGGAAATTCAACTGATGATACCTGGGACACCGTTCAAAAGATACAGCAGAAATACGCCTCTACCCACGATATTAAAATAGGGCAGCAAAAGGGCAAAGGCAAGGGCGATGCTGTAAGGCTTGGTTTTGAAATGGCCACCTGCGACATACTTATGATACTTGATGCCGACCTTACCGTTCCACCTGAGGACCTGGTAAAATTTTACGATGCCATTGCCTCTGGCAAAGGTGATTTTATAAATGGTTCCCGCCTTGTATATCCTATGGATAAAGAGGCTATGCGTTTCCTTAACCTGCTGGGAAATAAGTTTTTCAGCCTTGCTTTTACATGGCTGTTAGACAGGCCATTTAAGGATACCCTCTGCGGCACTAAAGTTATTTTCCGCGACGATTATCACAGGCTTATACGTAACCGCAAATTTTTCGGCGACTTTGACCCTTTTGGTGACTTCGACCTGCTTTTCGGCGCACACAAACTGAACCTGAAAATTGTGGAAATACCTATTCGCTATAAGGAACGAACCTACGGAGAAACCAATATATCGCGCTTTAAACATGGTTTTCTTTTACTGCGCATGTGCGCTTTTGCCGCCCGCAAAATAAAGTTCATTTAGTAACATGGCTAAGGCAAGAACAGTATTCTTTTGCCAGAACTGCGGCGCCCAATCGGGTAAATGGATTGGCAAATGCCCCAATTGCGGGGAATGGAATACGTATGTGGAAGAAATAATTCAGAAAGAACAGAGCCACAGCAAGCAAGCTTTTACCCCCGCATCAGATAAGCCGCACCTGATTACCGATATTATTCCCGGCAACACCATGCGTGTCCCATTGCCTGATAATGAACTTAACCGTGTGCTGGGCGGCGGGCTGGTGCAGGGCTCACTGGTTTTATTTGGTGGTGAACCGGGTATTGGTAAATCTACCTTGCTTTTGCAGGTTGCCCTTACAATGAATAAAATGAAAGTGCTTTATGTATCGGGCGAGGAGAGCCAGGACCAGCTTCGTTTACGTGCCGAACGCATAGGAATAAAAAATCAGAACTGTTACATATTAACTGAAACCAGCATACAGAATATATTTCAGCAGGCTGAGGCATTGAAACCTGAATTATTGGTGATAGATTCTATCCAGACACTTTTTACCGGGCTTATTGATTCGACTCCCGGCAGTATATCGCAAATACGCCAATGCACTGCTGACTTAATGCGTTATGCAAAGACTACCGGCGTACCGGTTTTCATTATAGGACACATAACGAAAGATGGCTCCATTGCAGGCCCTAAAGTATTAGAGCACATGGTTGATACGGTACTGCAATTTGAAGGCGATACCCACCATATTTACCGTTTGCTGCGTACCACCAAAAACCGGTTTGGTTCAACCAGCGAACTGGGCATTTATGAAATGACCGGAACAGGTTTGCGTGAGGTTAGCAACCCTTCGGAAGTACTTATTACAGCCCGTGAAGAACCTGTTAGCGGAGTGGCAATTGCCGCCGTTACAGAGGGTGTAAGGCCATTAATGATTGAGACACAGGCATTGGTAAGTACAGCTGCTTACGGTACTCCTCAACGTTCTGCCACAGGTTACGATTTAAGAAGGTTATCTATGTTACTGGCAGTACTTGAAAAACGTTGCGGCTTCAGGCTTGCGGCCAAAGATGTGTTTTTAAATATTGCAGGTGGCATAAAAGTAGAGGACCCCGCTGCCGACCTTGCCATAGTTACAGCCATACTTTCATCGGGTGAGGAAATTCCTATATCTCCCCGTTATTGCTTTGCAGGAGAAATAGGCCTCTCGGGGGAAATACGCCCGGTAAACCGAATTGAACAACGCATTGCCGAAGCTGAAAAAATGGGCTTCGAACAAATCTTTATTTCACGTTACAATAAAAAGGAAATACCTAAGAACAACCATATTAAGGTACAGACAGTGGCTAAAATGGAAGAGTTTTTCACCAAATTGTTTGGCTAACATATATACATTTCCACCTTAGCTACCTGTTCTATAAAGGGAGATAAGTATGTGGTTAAATGCAGTATTCTTATCAATTATTTATACTCGATTTATAAAAATCAGGTTATTTGAACTTATAGCTAAACCCTATGGAACTATAGAAAATATGAGGAGACTGTGAGAACGTAGGCAGGGAACCTAAATTATCTGATAATGGAATATATTGAAGTTTATGCTCATATCCTAAAGCAATAGTGAAACAATATTTATCGGCAATCGGAACTTCATAGCCTAATTCAACTAATGCAATAGGTAATAAATATTTATAGGAATTATTAAAGGGGAAACTAATATTGGCTGAATAATCTATATGTACTCCTGTACCAATATAAAAGGAATTATTGTTTGGTTTATGTGAGAAATAATACTTGAGAAATACAGGAATACCTATATTTACAAAACCCCAATCAACATTATCAAACACAATGCCTGTTTCAAAAGCAAAGGGGTTTGATAAACTGAATTGGATTAGAAAAGCATAACTAAAGCCTAATCTATTGGGATAATATAATTCCGAACAATAATTAGGTATTACTTGAAAACCTAGCATAAGTCCTTTTGAGTCGTTGTCTTTATCAATGGATTTAAACGAGCCAATGTCTTCCAGTTGTAATGAATAGGTCACTCCAAAATTTAAAGAAATATTGGCGAGTCCATTAATATCAGAAAAAAACACTTCAGCCGGAATAGGCGTAAAAGGGTTGGAAAACTTAAGCATAGGCTCAAATTCAACCGAAAGTTTTGGATTGACTCTGTAGCTTACGCCTGCATTTAATATACCAAAGCCACTAAGTACACTCCAATTAGGCCTTATCAAACCAAAGGGCGAATACACCCATTCCCAATTAGTTGCTCCACGATAAAATGTCTCTTGTTGTAGTAACTCCTCTTTAGTGTTATCATACATGCTTTCCTTGTTCTTATAGTTATAGTAAAATTCGACACCAAGTGCAAAGTAATATGACCAACGATTCTTTGCGGTAGTGTAACCAATAATTAATGGAAGTCCTACATAATAGCTATTTAAGGTAGCTGTATATTGGTCATTGTTATAGAAATTGCCCATTGTGAGCTGAGCATTATTAGATGGAAGACTATCGGACCCGCCTACCTGATTCAATTTATAGCTTTGCCTTTCATATGAAAATCCTGCACCTAAAAATAAGCCCTCCTGAAATTTTAACCTTGCCATAATGTTAAAACCATAACCTCCCCCTATATTGGTAGAGGGTGAATCAAATAATGAGCCTGGGGATGCGGGGACTGACCTTACAAATGTAAAATTCTGCCCTCCAAATACACCAAGTGTTAGTTCATTATTCCTAATTAACCTAAAGGCAGCCGAAGTATCTTTAGTACTTTGGGCATTAGCTACTAAAAAGATACTATAGAAGAAAACAATACTTGTATAAATTTTACTTATGCAACGTTTTGTCATATTCAATAGTACGTTTATCTATACAAAAATAGCAAAAGGTAAGCGGCCATTTGCCGCTTACCTTTATAAGTTCAACAATATTTATCCCAGTAGGCGCTAATCTGCGATTAGGGCCTAACTAATTATTTAATTTGTAATTAAATAAGCTAAACAAGGTTAGCTGTTTTTTGGTAATCACAGATTACCTATTACTAAAGCACTAATCACAGATTAGCGCTTACAGTGTAAGCCCTGCAATTGTACATATTCTCCGGTAGGCGCTAATTTCTAATTAGTGTCCTAATTAAAAAGTAATCCTGTCTGCTACAGGCAGGCTGTGATTATCTGAAAACCCAGGTAAATGAATAGCCCCCGATTTTGCGAAGGCATCCCTTGGGATGATCGGGGTCATAGTGCCACGGCATAATATTCAACCCGCTACGGGGTTGCCTATGGTATGTTCATTTTTTATACCACCGATTTCATCGGTGGCTACCCATATTGCAGTCCTTCGGACTTAAACCTATAACCTATTACTTTTTACTTTATGGTGGTTACCTATATTGCACTCCTACTCCGCTCTCTTTCTCGCTCTGATTTTAGGGGGGGTGTTGAAAACAAAGTAAGATTTCACTTTTAATAAGTAATGAGGTGAGCGAACTTTGCCTTGTCAGCCGAAGCCTTAGTGGAGGTGGTTTACGTTCTTTGAAATATGCTGCTAACGAAGTACCTTAAAAAGCAGATAGGTGAAATGTGTATGAATAATTACAAGAGGAAAACTATTTTTTTCTTCTTGGTAGTGAATCAGTTTAAAATAGTGCCCCCATAGGGGGCATAATATTAATAGTTTATTAATACATCAATGTTTGTAGCCTCGTAGAGGCGGTATATTAGTTTTATCATGTTAATCCAATATCGCTCCTAGGGAGCTTTTGTTGTGTCGTATTTTATTTTTCTATTAACATAACGTCCCTATAGGCACTATCTGAAAAAACGAACTAACCCACCCGTGAAGCAAGTTCAGGGCGAGCAAGCCTGCCCGATGTTCAGACAGGCTCAGGGTGACTACTTAGTAGAACTTAGTGCTCTCCGTATCTTAGTGGCGAAGAATTTAAAATGATTTTCATTGTTATTATCAATAAACGTTATTGGTTTTCAGTCGCTTACAAATTAAATATCAATGGCCTTTTATTGATAATTTCATTGTTTAGGCATTGTTTGTTCATTGATAATTTATTGTTTTTATATTTTAACTAAAGCGTAACTTTGTACACTGTTTTTAAGCGCCTGTATGAAAATAAACCCTCTGTTTCGTTTCCCTTCTACCGAACACTGGATAACCGCTTTACTTTTTTTATGCCTTTTGCTGCTGGCGTGGGTTAAAACAGCATACCCTAAAAAAATATTATTGGTTTTCCGCGACACATTTACAGCAACCCTGCCCGAAGAAGACAATGGCATTAACCCCGCATCTATAGCCCTTTTCTTTATTTTTATCTGCTCGGTGGTGCTGCTGGTAATGCAACTGATGAATAGCTATGGCATTAAACTGGGGGCAAACGCGCTGAGCGAATTCGCCTCTATAGCCCTATTCCTTTTTCTTTATTACGCTGCCAAAACAATAGTTATAATGATAACGGGCTTTGTATTTGAAGAGCAGGCGAGGGCCTGGGAATATGTGTCGGAGATATATGTTTTTGCGCATTTCCTGGGGTTGGTTTTACTGCCTGCTGCCCTTGTGGTTACCTATGCCTCTATTACCGGGCAAAAGGTTGTTTTAGAGGCTATTTTCGCGGGAATAGTGCTTCTGCTCGTTTACCGCACGATAAAAATGTTTATCCTAATGACTAACAAAGGTTTAAGTATGATGTATTTATTTTTGTATATTTGCGCCCTCGAAATTTTGCCTGTTGCCTTGTTTTATAAGTATGCGAAAATGAGTCTGAATATATAAGGTAAAGGTTAAAACTGTATAATGAAAATAAAGAAAATACTCATCTCGCAACCCCGCCCCGAACTGGAGCGTTCACCCTATTTCGACATTGCCAGGAATTTCAACATTGAGGTTGATTTCAGGCCGTTTATACAGGTGGAGGGAATACCCTCGAAAGAGTTCCGTAAAAACCGTATTGATGTACTCTCATACAATGCTGTAATAATGACCAGCAAGAATGCTGTCGATAATTATTTCAGGGTTTGTAATGAAATGCGCATAATAGTTCCTGAAACCATGAAATACTTCTGTATTTCTGAAGCTACAGCTTACTACCTGCAGAAATACATACAGTTCAGGAAAAGGAAAATATTCTTCAGCAACTATTCTTTTGCAGACCTGGTAGAGATAATAAAGAAGAAACATAAGGAAGAGAAATTCCTGTTGCCTTGCACCGATGCGCCTAACGATGAATATACCGACCTGTTAGATAAAGAAGGCATTCGTTATGTAAAGGCTCCCTTGTACAGGGCTGTTTACTCAAACCTTACCGATATTAAGATTTCAGAATACGATATGCTGGTGCTCTTCAGTTCAGCCGGCATTACATCATTATTGAGAAGTTTCCCTGAGTTTAACCAGCAGAATACGCTTATTGCCGCGTTTGGCGAACAAACCGCTAAAGCAGTAATACAGGCCGGCCTTAAACTGCATGTACATGCACCACAGCCACAGGCCCCGTCTATGGCAATGGCGCTGGAACAATTTTTAAGGGGCGAACAAACAGGAATGCCTATAAAGCCTACTTCAATATCCTTCAGTACACCTTCAGTTCTTCCCAAGCCAAGGCCCGTTCCTAAAGTTCCCAAGCCTAAACCTGCACCAAAAGTTGAACCTGTAGTAGCTGAAATTAAAGTAAAAGTAAAACCGGAACCTAAGAAAGAAACTAAACCTAAGGTTGAAGTTAAGGCAAAGAAGATTGAGGTTAAAAAGAAACCCTTAGCTAAAAAGGTTGTTAAGGGTAAACCTGCTCCTAAAAAAGTAACCAAGCCGAAAGCTAAAGTAAAGGCAAAAGTTCAGCCTAAGAAAAAACCTGCTTCCAAGAAGCCTTCTGCTAAAAAGGTTGTTAAGGCCAAGGCTAAACCAGCCAAACGCAAAAGGTAAGCTCTCCATTAAAAAATTCGGGCTATGCTGACTACCCCCCGTAGGCAAACCCTGCGAAAGACCGAACGGCTTTATGAAAAGAAAGCTATTGATACGCTTTTTGCTGAAGGAGAATCAATTACCCAATCGCCTGTAAGGTTATTGTGGAAACGCAATGAAGGAGAGTCGAAGCCTTCTGTAAAAGCCGCGTTTACCGTTCCGCGTAAAAACTTTAAGAAAGCGGTTGACCGTAACCTGCTTAAGCGCAGGATGCGTGAGGCTTACCGTAAGAATAAATATATACTAATTGGTGCCGTTGATTCTAAATTGCAACATTATCATTTGATGTTCGTTTATATAAGCAGGGAAAAGGTTTTATACAAGGAAATTGAAACTAAAATAGTACTAACTTTACAACGTTTAGCAAGTAAAAGCAGTGGCAAGTAAGTTTTTAATACTTCTTATCAGGTTCTACCAGTACGCTATTTCGCCATGGCTTATGCCGGCATGCCGTTTTACACCCACATGTTCGCAATACAGCATAGAAGCATTAAAGAAGCATGGCTTTTTTAAAGGCGGGTATCTTTCAGCTAAGCGCATTCTCTCATGTCACCCATTCAGTCACAAACACGGGTACGACCCCGTTCCATAATTGTTTAATATGATTGCACAATTTTTAAAAAAGGCACGCAAGTACCGTCTGCTCCTAGCCTTGTTAGCTATAAGCACCTATGCCTTCCTCTCACTTAGTTTTACCGATAACTATTTCGAGATTTCAAAAAACCTCGATATATATTCAACCACACTGAAGGAACTGGATATGTATTATGTGGATAGCATTAACACAGGCGAACTGGTTAAAACAAGTATTGATGCCATGCTTAATTCACTCGACCCGTATACCAACTATATACCCGAATCGCAAATTGAAGATTACCGTTTTATGACCACCGGAGAATATGGTGGTATAGGCGCTTTGGTGCAGAAGGACAGTAATTTTGTTGAGATAGCGGAACCATACCAGGGTTCTCCTGCAATGAAATCTGGCCTGATGGCAGGCGATAAAATTATAAGTGTCGACGGCATATCTACCGAAGGAAAAAATACCGATGACGTTGGTAAATTATTAAAAGGGCAGGCAGGTACTGTTGTAAAATTAATGGTGCTGGAACCTGATGCAAAAACCCCCATTGAGAAAATAATTACCCGCGAGGTTATTAAGGTCGATAATGTTCCTTATTATGGAATGGTTTCGGATGATATTGGGTATATAAAGCTTACAGAGTTTACTGAGAATGCAGCGGCCAACGTGAAAAATGCATTGGTAGAATTGAAAAAGAACCCTCACCTGAAGGGCTTGATACTAGACCTGAGAGGTAACCCGGGTGGGTTATTAAATGAAGCGGTTAAGATTGTGAACATATTTGAGCCCAAAGGCCAGCTGGTGGTAAATACACGCGGCCGCAGTAAGGAATGGAATCAGCACCCCGATTTAACTCCCGGCGATCCGGTTGATACTAACATACGAATTGCAGTGTTGGTGAATGGCGGTTCAGCTTCGGCATCGGAAATTGTAACGGGCACAGTTCAGGATCTTGACAGGGGAGTGGTTATTGGTACACGCACCTTTGGCAAAGGATTGGTTCAGCAAACACATATGCTCAGCTATAATTCAGAATTGAAATTTACCATTGCC
>JABDGY010000024.1 GCA_013285805.1 Bacteroidota bacterium
ATTACATCCACTGCATCCCGATGCGTCAGTTCTTGTTTTGGTAATTACGTGCGGAGGTGGAGTTATAGTTACTGCAGAAACAAACCCATTGCCTCCGGCATACATAAGGCTGCCTGGTGTGTTTAATCTCACGTCATAAATAGTGCCGGTCATCGCGTAGGTATTAGTTAAAGCCAACGCCGAATTATATTCCTGAACTGATGTATTATTTCCAAGGTAAATATCATCACAGAAATCCACATCAATCCCGTTCCAGGTATACGGAGTAGCAGAAATCTGTTTGACAGCAGCTATGGCGCCGGTTGCTTTATTGCACTGCTTAAGTGTATCGCCCTGGTATATATATGTCCAGTTTGGGCTTACTGCCGTGCCTCTGTACCCATTTGTTATGTTGCCGGCAAAACTATAGGATGAGAATTCATCAACTGCGAAATGAATGGGTACATTATATGTAGGAGGAGCCAAAGCCGGAAGAGGGCATTTGAATAAATAATTATCAAATATGGTGGGATTTGTTAATGACTGTGAGCATGTGGTGTAAAGGAAGCCTCCCATGGGATCTACTGCAGCACTACCGAAGTCGTGATAGCCGCCTGCCGTAACCGTAGGCGCACATATATTAGCAACCGTTACCGAAGCCATGTTTGTATCTACCTGGAGGGCCTGGTCGGGACAGCAAGTACCGTTACCGGTACCATACACGTTATAGGTGCAAGGGTCCCATTCCAGAGTCCATATTTCATCCATGCTTGAATTGCCCGGGTCAGTTCCCAGTAATACTCCTGCAGTGCTTATCTTTTCTATTTGCGATCCTGATCCCGATGCATTCCATCCATCTGACAGATACGTATTTTCGCTGTGTTTATCAACGCACATACCACCAATATAAGCACCTGATGAAGAAAGAGTAGTAGCGGTATACATCCATTGCTTTGTGCCGGCTGGGTTAAACTTCACTAATTCGTATCCTACACCGCCGTATGCATAAACGTTACCGGCGTAATCATAATCTATCCACCAGGCTATGTTAGTAGTAGTAAATGCAGGGCTTGATGTCCAGGGGTCAATAACAAGTGTTTTTGTATTATCGTAAGCGCCGATAAAAAAAGTCTCCTCATCATTATTCACGTTGTACGATACTGCAATATTATTTCCCTTCTCTCCCTGGTAATTAGCTATTGGTGCATGGTCAGTAACCTCGCCCAATTCGCCTGCCCATATTACATCGCCGTTTTTATTTACATGGGCGTCAGCAATACCTGTATACTTAAGCTTCACTTGCGATAAATCGGCTCCGGGGTGAACTATAATATTATATTTTATCCCATATTTCTTTTCATTCGCTCCATCTTCAGGGAAAGTGTATTCCACGTCAATACCCGGGTAAAGATTATGATATATAATTCTCTTAAAAACATTGGCCTTTATGGTTTTATTCTTACCTGCATCGAAGGTGTGATAGTAACTTTGCTGGTCAACTGCTTCTACCGATACATTAGGGCTGCAGTTTACCCATTCAATTGAGGCCTTATGAAGGGTTCGTTTTGGCGCGCCGCTCTGGTCAGGATCCTTGCCTTTTTCAATGGGTGCGGTTTCCATATATCGGAATATCACACTATGGTTTGTAAAAAATGCATTTGTAAAGCCCATTTGCACCCCATATAAAACGGTTTCATTTTTTACAGCCTTATCGCACTCTCCCATGTTCTGAACATACACCTTGTAGTCATAGGGGTTTTGGGTCCAGCCGGCAGTATTGTTCCCGTTTTTATCTGAAACGGTTTTGGTATTGCTTCCGGAAATTTTGTCCATAGGCGCAACAGCTTGCTGCGCATTAGACATATAAGATGCAATAACTAAGAATAATGATAGTAGTAATCTTTTCATGTACAGATTAGTTTTAGAAAACCGTAAAGTTTAGCTGCCAGGGAAACAACCAAGGGTCTTTACGATTAGTATCAGTTATCAAATATAGTAAATTAATAGTTAGAAAGGTAGCCTTTTTATGAAAAGTTATATTCTGAAGGCAGTGGCTTTAATTCTATTGATTTACAGGGTGTAATCAAGTAAAAAGTCAGGTAATAATATGGCTGATGGGTAAAGCTAAGGCATCTAAATGGAGCATGCAATTTATAAGGCTTACTTTTTGGTATAAGTGCAAATCTGTGAAACGGATTTCTTTTTCGCGTATTAATTTCTCTTCCAATAGTTTTTCCCTCATGGTTCCTTTCAGTAAGGGAATAGATGGAGTATGCCAGTCAGACCCGTTAAAAAAGGCAAGGTTGGTGTACGAAGTATCAGTAATTAATCCGTTTTTAACAATAACTATCTCGTCGCAACTTCCTTTTTGTTCCAGTAACTTGTTCAGGCTGCTCCTGTCGGCATATTTGTAGTAGTAATCTATAGTGCCATCATGAACAAGTTTCAGGCTTTTTATTTCCCTTCTTTTATATACTTCAAAGTTTACTTTCTCAATTGAGGTACTATATAGAATAGAACATTTATATGTGCTTTCCCCTAAATCTGCAGGAATACTTACTTCGGTAGCAATATCAATTACATCGGTACAACCGAATAACTCTTTCCTTGCCCTGTTAAGGCGCTGGTTATGATAAAATATGTTTTGAAACTTTCGGTTGCTCAACCGCAGTGTTTCTAATAATTGGGACATATACCTTATCTATAAGTTCTTTGTATTCCGATTCTGCATCACTATATACGGTTATTCCACCACCGCTTTTGAAAAATAATTTGCCGTTTATATTTTCAATGAAACGTATCATTACTGCGCTTTCAACATTTTCTCCGTCGCTGTAACCAAATACTCCTGTAAAATAACCACGTTCATATTGTTCCGCTTCTTTTATTATCTCGACTGTCTTACGTTTGGGTGCTCCTGTTATTGAACCGGCAGGTAATAGCAGTGATAGAAGTGTGCCTAAATCTGAACTCAATTCTTTTCTAACCTTACCTGTTATTTCAGAGCTTACCTGCAATAATTCAGAATTATATGTTTTTACTTCGCTTATATAGCGATAACGCTTTACAGCAACATCGCTTGCTACCATGCTCAAATCGTTGCGTATCAGGTCCACGATAGTGGCATGCTCTGCTTTTTCTTTTTCGTTGTTCATTATAATTTCCTCCGCACCTGCTATGTTTTTATTAATGGTGCCCTTCATGGGGAAGGAAGAAATGGTATCACCTGTTATTTTAATAAATGGCTCGGGAGAGAAGACTACGAACTTATCCCGGTACAATAATTTATAAGGTGCGTTGCTTCGGTGAAATATTTCGCGGAGCGATAAGGAGGTTTCAATCGGAGTAGGGAATGTGAGGTTGAGCAGGTAGCTGTTCCCTTTCTTCAAATGTTCCTGCGCCATATCGAAAGTGGACTTGTATTCCCTGAAAGACATAGGATTTTTTGAAAAGGAAAAATCTTTATCATAATCCTTAAAGTCATTGTAATTGCAGTTGGTAAAGCCTTTGAAGTCAAATAAAATATTGTGTTTGCTTACTTCACTTAATGGAATTACAATGGGTTGCTGCTTATCAAAATCTATAATAAAGAGAAAAGGCGTCTTGCTTTCAGAATAAGGGTTAAGCAATTCACTTATGCGGGAATTTATTTCTTCTTTATCTATATATGAAAGGGGCAGGTTTGGCATGAAATGAATAAAAAGACGAATATACACTGTATCTTTTTGAGATGAGTTGCATTATAGTAATAAAATGAGCTTCTCTCCGTTTTAATTAATGTTGCAAGTTTCAATTCGGTTTTTTAATTAAAGGAATACGGGAGTGGTAAAATCATCTTATCATGAAATATATAGTAGTCCTAACCGCGTTGGCCCTTTCATTGGTTTCTTCAGCACAAACCGATAGAGTAAGAGGGCACATTTCAACCACCGACACAGCAGACCTTACCATTTACAAAGTATTTCCCGATTCATTTCCCCGCGTATCGGTAATTTTTAAAGCAGAAACAAGGAGGGGAGCGCCTGTGTGGGGATTAACCAAAGACAAAATGCAGGTAAGTGAAGATGCACAGCCCTGCAAGGTGGTTTCACTTAAACTTATTTCAACCAACAAACCTATTGACCTGGGTATTGTGGTTGACCATTCGGGTTCCATGTTGTTCGATTCAGCCCAGCTTACCCACGAGCAATGGAAATACTTTTTCTCGGAATATGAAGCGGGCAGAATGCCTGTTTTCCCTGTAGGGTATGTTACCCCTATGGATAATGCCAAATTGGCCATAGAAAACTTTGTGAAGAGCTTTAACTCGAATAAGGATTTTGTAAGCTTTATAGGTTTCTCCGACTATATAGATACACGAATTAAACTTACCCAGGATACATCAGTAGTACTTAACGCTATACGGACAACAACCGCATATTCGGGCACTGCCCTATATGATGGTATTATGCTTTCGCTGGAGTACCTTAGGAATTCTAATGGCATAAGGGCCGTTGTAGTGCTTACCGACGGGGAAGACAATAAATCGAATACCAAATATGAACAAGTAATAGAAGAAGCTATAAAAGACAGTATACCTATTTATACTGTTGGCCTTGGCGATGCGAATAAAGATTCGCTGTCGATGATGGCAAGGTCGACAGGAGGATATTTTTATTACAGCAGTTCAGCATCGTCACTCAAAACTATTTACGATGAAATAAGCCAGAGCCTGCAGGCCTATTACGAAATGAAATATGAATCGCCAAATTTTCTTGCGGTTGATAGCAGCAGGGCCATACAGGTGACATTCGATAATGATACCATTGCTGTGAATACAACGCCTTATACAGCAAGTTTTTCACCTGAAAGGGTAGCTTACGAAAACAATAAAAGGAATGCAGTCCCTGTTGCAACCAGCCATAAAAAGCCAATTGTATTACCCGTGCCTGAAGAAGTTGTGCAATATGCCAATGACAAAAAGGAAGAATCGGAGAGGATATGGGATACTACTAAGGAAGAAGGACCTGAGCTGATTCCAAAGTTTCCTGAAAGCGAAGGAAGCAATGATTATGCCATGTATGGGGTAGGAGTAGCTGCCGTAGTGCTTTCTGCCGGAACCATTCTTTTTAAAATGAAGAAGACAAAGAGTAAAGTAAACAACCACGATAATAATAGTAATCCTATTATAGCAAACATGTTTCCGAATCCTACTAATGGGCCCATGACAATATTGTATTCAGGCCCGGCGGGACAATTACAGATATTAAGTTTTAACGGGCAGGTGGTGCATTCAGCAGATATAAGCGGTACAACAAAAACAGATTTCGGCACACTGGCCGATGGGGAATATATGGCAATTGTTATAGCGAACGGGGTACAGTCGAATGTAGCGCGGTTTATAGTGAAGAAATGAGGTGATGGATGAGAGAGGAGTAGTTCCGTTTTTAACGGGCTACTCCTTTTATTATGAATTTATCGAGGTCAACATCGCCTGATACTAAAGAAATGGTTAACCTGTAATCGCCGGTAGCATAATCCATCGGTAGTTGAACCGATGACCAATGCATAATATCTAAAGGAATAGATATTTCGGTAGTAACACTCCTGGTAACTGCGGGCCTTGATATTTTTATGTTCAATTTCCCTTTTCCTTTACCCATATAACTTAATTGTAATTTTCCGGCAGAGGAATCACGGATGCTGAAATTATATACATAATTGGTTTTCGGCGCAAGATGCACATAAGTGGTAAAGCTTGAATAATCTATAGTGTCTCCGTTTATGCGGCTGGGCGTGGTAAATATGCTTTTAGTATCAATAGTTGAATCGGCTACTTCGGCTTCAAACTGAAAATCTTTCGACCACCTTTCCGGGTGAGCATTTTCATGCCATTTATCTAACTGGTAGAATATGGTACGTCCATCGCTAGTAGTTTCATAAACATAAACACTGCCTTGCCGCCTTGCCTCAAACTCCAGCGTTTTGCCTGCAAGGTTAATCGAGACCACTTTCGATGCGGGTATTTCAGCCGAGTCGTTTGAAAAAGGCTGATAGGTACCACAAATAATATACTCTAGTTTTGTGTTATGTTTCCTTACGGTAACAAGCACGTGGCGGTCGTTGTCGTTAACGGGGTAGGTTATAATGGGCTGCTTGTTTTCATCGAATAATACATTGCCATTTCTCAACACATCTTCAAACCTGCTGGTTATAGCCTGCGCATAAGCGGGCATAGCAGCCTGCCACACATAATCGGCGGGGTTGCTGAAGGGTGCCTTCAGGTCAAAGTAACCGGTGTAGTAAAATTCGGCGCCTATAACAGAAAGGCATTTCAAGAGCCCCAGCCACTGCCCGGGCCTAACATCCATTTCAGGATTATTGGCCCAGCCGGCACCAACAAAAGGGCTGAATAAATTATCGCCATCGGCTATTTCCACTTTACGGCCATCTTCAATCCATTTCCAGCCGTGCCATGCGCCTGTCCATTCTTTCCAGTTCTTGGGCCAGCGCACATAAAAATCGGGAGTAGAGTAATACATGCCGTTGATAGGCGTCTGTATTTTTTTCATGATGTGCCAGTTAAAGCGGTCAATGGGGCCGCCTTCTACAATGTAAAATGAGAACTGGGTGTTTTTCAGTTGAGGTACTCCGTTTAAAAATACCGAGGAGTAAACATTTCTGAAATGCAGTTTGCCAATGGCCATAAAGTCATCCCACGAATCTATTTTCATGGAATCTTTCATACGTATCATGGCAGGGTCCTGCTTAAACGCACTTTCCATATAAGGGCCGGGCGGCTCTTCGCCGTTTTCATTCAGCCTGTTTAATGGGCGGGTTAAATATTTACACAAGCGCGACAAATAAAATTTCTCCGATTGTCCATCCATCTGTATTAATGAATCGGGAAATGTAAAATCGGGTTCAATGGCTTTGCTGCCATAGACTGTTGCTTTAATCATTGCGGCGGTGTCTGCTTTGCGGTCATAGATTAGGGCGTCCTTATAACGCAGGCCCAATGCCTTTGGCGGGTTCACCCACCACATGGTTATGGCATCGGCAGTAATGTCAGGGTATTGATTAGCCAACCTAACAAATGCCGGTATGCTGTCGCCTTTTGACACCCATTGGAAAGCGAATCCTGCCACCAGTAAATTTATGCCGTAGTTCCAACGAAGCGCCATTTCGCGTTGTATTTCAACAGAGTTATTTATAGCATCCTGTTGTTTAATAGTCGGGTCGCCCCCGCCACCCAGGTAATTAGGCGCCATCCAGTTAAAAAGCCGTTGCAGTTTATTGCCGGGATAATAGCGTGGTAGCGGATAGCTTTGCAATTGCTGCAGGGCACTGTTTGTGGCTTTACCCGGAAAGCCTAACGGAAACTGAGTATAATCGTAATGCGGTGGTTTATCCTGGCAGCGCACCAGCGATACCGATAACAGAGAGAATAGTATTACGGTGAGAAACCTCATAGGGCAAACTTAGGAAATAACAGCCAAAGTATGGGCATGTTCTTCTTCTCCCTAATTCTTCATACATTTGGTGCAGTAATTACACACCAATGAAAAGAATACTACTCATTACGTTACTCTCGTTTTTTAATCTTTCTCTTTTTGCGCAATTAAAGCAAGGGGCAGCAGCTATTGGGGGAAAGTCCGGCTCAGTATGCTATTCTATAATTCAGGCAAAGGACCATGGTTATGCAATGGCGGGATGTACCAATTCGTATGGGGCCGGTAATGAAGATGTATATGTTGTTAAATTAGATTCTAACGGTAAATTGCAATGGGCTAAAGCTATTGGCGGCCAAAATTTTGATCAGGGTTGGGTTTTGATACAAACGCATGATGGGGGGTACGTAGTAATAGGGCGGACTGCCTCATTTGGTGCAGGCAACCAAGATGTATATGTAATTAAATTAGATTCAGCAGGCAATTTGAAATGGACAGAAACAATAGGAGGAAGCAATAATGATAATGGTTATTCTATTATTGAAACCAAGGATAAAGGGTTAGCAATCGCTGGGATGACAAATTCATTTAGCATCGGAAGCTATGATGTATATGTAATTAAGTTAGATTCAGCGGGTAATTTACAATGGACAAGAACTGTTGGTGGAGTAGGTGATGATGAGGGGTATTCTATAATACAAGCGAGAGATGGGGGGTATGTAATAGCGGGATATACGACTTCATTTGGTGCCGGAGACGATGATGTATATGTGATTAAATTAGATTCAGTTGGTAACCTACAATGGACGAAAGTAATAGGTGGAACTAATGTAGATTTAGCTAATTCTATTGTTCAAGCAACAGACGGTGGCTACCTAATAGGAGGATCGACTGGCTCCTATGGGTTAGATATGGATATGTACGTTATAAAACTTGACTCCTTAGGCAATTTAAAATGGACAAGAACAATCGGTGGCCCACGCAATGAAATGGGGCTTTATATGGCAACGACTAACGATAAGGGCTATGCTATAATAGGATATACAGATTCATATGGAGCAGATAGCAATGATATATACATGGTTAAGCTTGATTCAGCGGGTAATTTGAAATTGACAAGAACAATTGGAACTGGTGCCACTACAAATATAGCCTGGGGAATAACTCAAACAAATGATAAAGGGTTTGCTATAACAGGATGGATTCTTTCAACAACCGGGTCTACAGATGCATGCATGATTAAGCTAGATTCATCCAGTAATACATGTCTTACAACAATAAATGATAGTGGTAGAATAAGTAGTGGCGGTAAAGTAAGTAGCGGAGGCACTATTACAAGTAAAGATAGCGGTATATTTGGTAGTGGTGGCAAAGTTAATAGTGGAGGGGTATATACACCTATTTGCGGAGTAGAGTCCGTTAATGATATTGTTGCGCCAGAAAATAGTGTACAAGTTTACCCCAATCCCAATAATGGGGTATTCACAATAGAGGAGCAGGGGATAAGCAATAAGGAATACATTGAAGTTTATAATATGCTTGGCGAGAGAGTATATAGGCAACCCCTTCGACAGGCTCAGGGTGACAATCATATAGATTTAAGCAATAATGCCGACGGGGTTTACCTATACAGAATAATTACTGAAACAGGAGAATTAGTTTCGGAAGGAAAGGTTATAATTCAAAGGTAATTTGAATATTATGGCGAAACCGCGCTAATTCTTTACCATTGCAATGCCGATTACGCGGCACTCTATAGCAACTATTCTACAAGTTCACAAAACCTTACCAGCCCCACTATCGATATTACAAACGGCTTTGGCATTTTTACCGGCCTGAATGCCGACACCATTATGATTAATGTGTTGCAGTAACAGGCCGCTTGCTTATTGTCACATACTCCAGAACCTCATAGGGCAAACTTAGGAAATTCGCGGCCAATGGCTACCTGCATTGTATAAAAATTATTTGTAGTTTTACATAGCAGTTAACTAACCATTTCAGCATGCTACGCAAGTTCTTCATTATAGGTATAGTTAACCTTATTGTTTTCCTGGCAATATATAAGTTGCTACAGCACGATAGGGTGTACAGGTATACCTTGGGAACCATATCGCAGAACTACCAGATGTTCGACGACTCCGGGAACCCTGATATTCGCAGGGTATCAAATCCATACGTATCTATTACCGACGACAAATTCGATAACTGGGATGCTTCCATTTACCGCTGCATAAAAGATAATATGTATGCTGACACGGGATGTTACGCGAAAGTAAAAGGCGCATTTTTTCCGCTCTTTCCTATGGTCTGGAAAATATTACACGTAAATAATATCGAAATCTCTCTTTTCAACTATCTTATTTTTATTTTTTCGGTTGCCTTGCTGATAATTAATTTATACAAGTCGAGTGATAAGAACAAATTGCTTGTTTACGCAATGCTTATATCTCTGCCATCCGTTATTGTTTATTTTATTCCATACACCGAAGCATTGTTTTTATTATGCATGACATTGTCCGTGATTGGGCTAATAAAGAAAAAGTATTACCTCTATTTTATTGGCACTATTCTGCTGGCTATGGTAAGGCCTGCTACTGTTTTTGTTTTCCTGGCTTTTTTAATGGTTGAAATTATTAGCCTGGCGGTGAATAAGGACTTAAAAGCTTTTATGAAAAACTGCCTGCAAAAACTATTGCCCTTTTTATTGGGCTATTTCCTTGCCATTTTCATACAATATCTTTCATCATCATCGTGGACGCTTATAAGCGATGCAGGCACACATTGGAGTGGTGGCATTATTCAGAAAATTGCCGGAATATCTGATTGGTCTGCCGAAGGGTTCGGGTTAACCACTTTTGCCTTGTTTTTTGTATGCCTGCCTGTAACAATATACCTAGGGTATATAATATGGTCGAAGCAGGCGCTCAGGGCTGCGTCGCAACAAACTGAGTCGTACATATTGATGGTTTCAATGTTTTATATGGTCGGTATTACGGTGTTTATATTTTTAACATCGGGGGGTAACCTGCACAGTTTTTCAAGGTTTATACTTGATAGTCCCCCGTTTTATATTGCGATAATATTGTTGCTGAACGGGTCGGGTTATGTAAAAAAAAATATGGCGCTGATGCTTTGCACTCTTCCCCTGGCTTTGCTTATTATATTTCTTAGTGTTGCAGATTATGGGGGAAGCAGAATGGATTTCAGCTATATGGGTTTGTATCTCTATATTCTTGTTTTTATGTTTATGTTGTTCCGCGAAAGGCTTGCATTTAAAGCGCAGCTCGTGGCGGCTGCAATACTTGTTCTGTTCAGCTTGCTATGGAATACCTACCTGCTCAATATGTTCTTTAACGAAGCATGGATTTTTACATGAGAATAACAATAGAGTTGTACATTTGAAACGGTATTAAATAATTGTAATTGAACATTTCATCTTCTCGTGGAATTAAGCACAAATAAAAAGTGGAACATTGTTTTCCTGGCACTGCTGGGTGCCATGTCGCTATTCTATGGGTACCAGCATATATTTTTTATGCGCCCTTGTTCGGTACACCAATGGAGGCAGAGTGATTGCCTGTCGATTACGTATAACTACTACAAAGAGGGGATGCACTTTTTCAGCCCTGCGGTAAATTGGTGCGGGGCAGATAGTACGGGTAAAAGCTGTACCAGCGAATGCCCTTTGCTCTATTATTTAATGGCTTGCCTGTGGCAGATATTCGGTTACCATGAAAGCATATACCGTATAGTTGATACATTAGTGGCGTTTAGCGGCCTTTATTTCCTTTTTAAACTGGCTAACGAAATATTAAAGGACGGGGCATGGAGCGTAATGGTTGCCCTTTTGCTTTTTACATCGCCAATATTCACATACTATGCCAATAACTTCACTACCGATGTGCCTGCTCTGAGCCTTGCCCTTATTGCCTGGTTTTTCTTTTATAAATTCTATAAAGAGGGCCGGAACAAGCATTTTTATTTATGGATATTGTTTTGCCTGCTGGCAGGGTTAACCAAAATAAGCGCACTTCTTTCTTTCGTACCCATATTCCTTATATTTCCCATTGAAGCAATGGGCATATACCGCTTTAAAGCAGAGGGTAAAGTATTTGCAAAACCCGCCTCCCAGTTAATATGGCTGGTGGGGTTGGCAGTAATTATTTTGGGGTGGACCTGTTATGCAATAGGATATAATAATGAACATTTCAGCCGCATATTCAGCACACAAACCTATCCTATATGGACACTTTCAGGTAAAGACCTGCATTACATTTTAAGGGTATTTTATAATTCGCAGTTGGCCCTTTTTATAAGCACACCAGTGTTTTTATTAATGATGCTGCTCTTCCTGTGCCTTATATTGGTGCGCAAACAGGTACACAAATTTCTTTTTGTTTTATGCTGCATAGTATTTGCCGGGTGTTTCATTTACCTGCTACTCTGGTTCAGCGTCCTCGACGTACACGACTATTACCTTATAAACCTCCTCATATTTATTCCTGTTGTGCTTATAACATTCCTGCACTACCTTAAGAAGAACCAGGCTGCCCTGTTTGAATCAAGGCCTGTGAAGATTATTGCAGCGATAGTATTTATATGCAACATTTATTATTGCAGTGTTCAAATGCGGTTAAGGTATTACCCTGAATCGTGGTTGGCGGGCTCGTTTATTGTAGATGTAGGTACGCAGAGCTATTGGGAAGGTTTCAATAAAGATTATAATAATCATTTTAAAGCGCTGGAAACCATTACGCCTTATTTAAGGACATTGGGACTGAAAAGAACCGACAGGGTTGTAAGCCTTCCCGACCCCAGCATTAATATAACCCTTTATTTAATGGACCAGAAAGGTTATACGGGCTATGATATTGTGCATGCCTGGCCTGAAGATATGCTGGGGCAGATAGAGAAGAAATATCTTTACCCTTTTGCTATTGGCAATGGCGATAAACGTACCCAGATGAAGAGGTTTATTGACAGCGGGCGGGTAAGATACCTGGTAGTCAACGATTCTGCCTTACTTGATTCAAACTGGATTAAACCTTTCATTGCTAAGAAACTGGGCCAGTATAAAAATGTAAGCATATTCGACCTTACCTATAAATGGAAACTGAAAGATACGCTGAATCTTATTGTAAATAACATAAAACACACTCCTTCATGGTATGATTATGTTAAAAAAGATGCCCAACAGAAAGGTATTCCCGTTGATTCATCGCTGATACTTAACGCCAGATGGGTGGTTCAGCAAAAGCAATTTAAATTGTAACGTGGTAGTTACTCTTCCTCCTCTTCCTGGGTAAAATATTTTATCAAACGGATAATAAGATAAATAACCAGGATAATTATGCCTATAAGAAGGCCTATTCCAATTATTTTTCCCAGTATATATCCAATTGAATAGCCTTTATCGAAAGCTGTGTCGAGGAGAATATACAGAAGTGATAATTTCATGGTTGCCATTTTTTTTAACGGCTGAATAAAAATAAGGAATTTATCGGAATCCCGGTATGATATTAAACCGGCAATTATTGCTTTATTAGTTTAACTACCTGCAATGATTTATTGGCAGCCACTTTTACAAAATACATTCCGTCAGGTTGATTATCTATATTAATTGAGAGTGAAGAATGGGGAGTGGAGAATGAATTAGAATAGATTTTCTCTCCCAATACATTAAATACCTCAACCAACAATGGGCTGCCTACAGATGACTGTACAATAAAGCTTCCGTTTGTGGGGTTAGGGAATATTGTGATTAAGCCCGATTGCTTATTGCTTTCAGTGGCGATTGAAGTAGGTATAGAATTGCATCCGCAATGGCCACTTAAGGCACAGGTGTCCATCATGTTTATAGAGTCGACCATATCTGCGCCTATGTCGTTTCCGTCGGTGGCGCCATTCTTATATGGGCTAGTGCCCGATAAATTATAATCGCCTGTTGCAAAATTTACAAAACCTACCGAAATAGTATCGGCAGGAAAATAGTTGCCTGTCGGGTATGGCCCTGCAGTACCGCCAATAATGGCATTATTGGTAAATGTCCAGTCGGTATAGTAGGTATTAAGCGTTGAAAGCCCTTCACCTGTTGAGGTTCCTGAAAAACCGTAACTGCCGTTTGTCACTATGTTGTTTTCAAAATAAAAAGTATCAGCTTTTGTATAATTTTCGCTGAACCCCATGGGCCCTGCGCTGAATGCAGTATTATGATTAATAATCAGGTCAACCGGGCCGCCTTCAACTCCGAATATTCTTCCATCGGAGCCTGAACCGGTAACATGCACAATGTTATTTTGAATAAGCACCCTGAATGTGCGCTGGCTTACATTTGGTGTATCAGTGCCCAATACGTTAAACCCCTGTTCAATATTTACAAAGGTGTTCATCTCAATAGTAATATCACGTGTAGTGCACCATGGTGCGCCTCCATTCTGGTTGCGGGGAGTAAGCAGCAGCGACATTCCATTCTGGTTGGCTGCCCAGTTGTTCTCAAAGCGATTGCCTTTTACAAGTACACGCCGGGCATTCTTAAACTCCAGCAGGTTTTTCACCTGCCACAACGAACCTTTCCATGCCAGTGGTTTGAAGAAATAGTTATCTCTTATTTCAATATCAGATACAACCAGGTTTACTATGGCAGGGTCCTCACCGCCGAACATCATATTTTCAGTTGATGCTTCTAAATAATTGTTCACTACCTTGATAGGGCCGGGAGTATTATATGCCCAAAGCCCCTGTGTGTCGGAGCCCTGTTCCTTAAAATCGGATACGTAGCAATTGATAACGGCAATACTTTCGCCATCCATTTCAATGCCGCGCCTTCCGCCAACTCCTGTATCGCCATGTATGTAACACCTGTCGAATACAATATCATGGGGCAGCGTACTTACTGAAGTATCGGCATTGCCGATAGTAACCAAATCGTACACGAAATTACCGCTTACAGGTTTTAATTCAATTCCCACAAAACGAAAGTTGTGCGCGTTTGCCGCAGTCTGTATGGCGCCACCGGCGGCAGCGGCTACAACTATCTTTGGCATGTTAATGGAATCAGACTGGGCTACCCTGTCACATGTGCCGGGCAGGCTGGCGTAATTGCACGATTGTATATATATCCACCCCGAACCAGTTGTTTTGTTTGGCAATGTATATGGGCCGGTGAATGTTGCTCCGGCCTGCAGAATTATAATATCGCCCAGTTGCGCACTGTCGAGAGCTGCCTGGAAGTCACCACCGGCATTTACGATATAAGTCTTGCCTGTAGGCAAAGCATAGGTAGTATTAATATATGTTTTCGGAAGCTGAGGCAGGGTTTGTGCGTTGCCTGTAAAATATATTCCTGCAAACAGGATGATAAGATGGTAGAGCCGGGAGTTTTTCTTCATAGGATTCAAATATCAGGTATTGCTTTACTCCAAACGCTTCAATTTTACCCGATGCTCCCTCTTCTGTAGGCTACCATTATTTTAATTTCGATTGTAAAAAGCTAAGGTAGTCATCAGGTACACTGTAATTTGCATTCTTTGCCATAACAGCGTATTTCATGGCATTGTTATAATCGCCTGCTTTGTTATAGTAAATAGATAAGTAGAACATGCATTCCGCATTGTTGGGGTCTAAGTTCAGGGCGTGAGTTAAATCATCAAGCGCTCCCGGTTCGCCAGCATCATATTCTGCTGCGCCACGGTAATGGTAGTATTCCGCATTGCCGGGGTCCATGTTTATGGCAAGGGTATAATATTTTTTAGCGCTGTCGAACTGGTGCATGTTCAGGTAAAAATAGCCCATATTGCTCACTAGTTTCTCCGAGTTAGGGTCAATGCTTCGTGAGTGATAGTAATCAGCTATGGCAAGGTCGTATTTCCCAAGCGCTTCATAATTAATGGCCCTGTCGAGGTAGGTGAGCGGGTCATCTTTGTCAAGGTCCAATGCCTTGTTGAAATAATCGAGCGCCCCGTTAAAATCTTTTTTTGTCGCCACCAGGCAGCCCATGTTACGTATAACTTTAGGGTCTGTTGTTCCAAGGTCAATAGCAGTTTTGTAATTTTCATACGACTTATCGTATTCGTCGCGTTTAAAATAGTATGAGCCCAGGTTGTTATAAGCCTGTATTATTTCCCTCGGTCGCTGGCCATATTTCTTTATAACGTCGGTCCATAGCGTTTCAGTGCTGTGCCAGACAAGGGTGCGGTTGTAACACAAAATCCCGAGAGCAATTATATAAACGCCTGCAATGCCCAATAAAAGTGATTTCAGTTTATTGTTTTTCATAAGCAAATAGTATCCCAGTATTATAGCGGGAAACAAAACCCCGAACGATGATATGTAGGTGTACCTGTCGGCCATAATATTCGGGCCCGATGGCAACAGTTGTGAAACAAAAACAAAGTTCACAAGGAAAAATGCAACGCCAAAAGCTACAATCCTGAAATTGTTTTTACCCGAGCGCCAAGCGAAGTAAAGCGGAACAGATAAAATTAGCAGTGCAATAAGCGGTGCAAAATAAAATATGGCAGGCATAGAGCCTGTTTCAGGGTAGGGATAAAAGCTGCACAGACCAACAGGAAAGAAAGACTTTGTTATATACATAAAGCATCCGTAAGAGGCAATAAGTATGCGCTCGAAGAAGCCAGTGTCGTTATGTATTGCGCCGGCCTGCGTTTGGTTATGAATGGTCATTAACCCTGCAATGAGTGAAATAAGTATGAAAGGAATTTTATCAATCCATTGCCTGCGTGACGGTTTGCCCGATAATAAAAAGTCTATTGCAAGCAGCGAGCCGGGAAATACTACAGCCATAGGTTTTGATAATAGGGAAAGCACAAAACAGAGAATAACGGCAATAAGCAGTTTTATTTTTTTCTGCTCCAGGTAGCGCATGTAAAAAATAAGTCCCGCAAAATAGAAGAGGCCGTAAAGCACATCTTTACGTTCGGCAATCCAGGAGACTGATTCTACATGAACAGGATTTATAGCGAAAGTCAGGGTAAAGAAAGCGGCCAGCCACTCTTTATATTTGAAATTACCAAAGCCGTTTTTCTCCATTGCTTTTAAAAGCAGCAATACAAAAAAGAAAAGCAGCACACAGTTAATAATATGCAGAATGATATTGGTAAGGTAATATTGAAAAGGCGAAAGGCCCGCGAAATGGTAGTTTATAGCGTAGGATAGAATGGTAATGGGGTTGTAGTAGTCGTTGGTAACGTCGTGCAGAAGCATGGCTTTTACATTATCGGAAGAAAACGACCTGATAAAATTGTTGTCGGTAATGAAGCGCTCATCGTCCCAGTTAGTAAACTGGTTATGCAGCGAATAACTGTAACAGAGAAAAGTTATAACAGCAATGCACAAGGGCAATTGCCACAGTAGCTTATTAGCTTTCTGAGAATCAATAGAATGTTCCTTACTCATTTACAAATAATTGCCGCCATAAGCAGCGCAATTATAAGGTTTAAAGCACTAAGTAAATGTTAATTAAATCTTTACTTAATGTAAAGGAAAAGTATTGTGGTGGGAAGTTTATTAGTTCTGTCATTAATCAAAGGGCTGCCAGCCGTTTTGCTTTGGCTTCTTTCTTTTTCTGGCGTTCTTCTTTTTTCTCTTCTTTTTTGCTCTTAGTGGCTTGTTGTTGTCCGAAACTTGTGTTTGCCATAAAGCAAAACGAGACTATAATTACTGCGGGCAGTATCTTGTTTGTTATGGGATAAAGCATTCTCATATAACTCAGAGTGTTCATTTGTATGTGAAACGGTAAAAAATCTAAAAGGTTTCAGATTTTCAAGAAAATTTTAATAATGGCTGTTAATGTTGGATTTTTGGGATGAATGAAATAGTGCTATTTGCCGCTTCTACCGGGGCTAACAGCGAAATATATTCCTTTAAATAAAAGTGGTTACTTTTCTTTTGTCAACTCAGCGCCATCACCGGGGCATTTTCCCGGGTTAGGAAATACCTTATTGCACTTCGGGCATTTGTAGAGGTGGCATGCTGCTACAGGGCCCGGGCGAGCATCCTCTTCACTTTTTTGGCTGTGCGCGGTAGTCGTTACTTTTTTGCTTTCTTCAACGGTAGGCTGAGCTTGTTGCGGTTCAGCTGTCTTTATGTTTTGCGGAGGCGCTGCAACTTTCTTTACTTCCACAGTCTGGGCCTTTTGCTGGCAAATAGCAGCCAGGCTTATAAAACTAAATGCGCATATAAGTATTGCTTTCATGGTTACCGAAATTATATAACGAAGATAGGCAAAATAGTTGGGATAGGAAATGAGCTACATACTTTTTGACCTGTTTTCAAGTTTTACTACAATGACCTACAATTAAAATAGCTAAATCCGCATGAGAATAACGTACTTTTTGATTATTTTTTTACTCTGTTTGGGTACTAGTTCAAGCAAAGCACAATATACAGTTTTGCATTATTTTAACGACACAAATGGTGAAGCTCCGGTTGGTTCATTGGCACTATCGGGGAATAAGTTCTATGGTATGACTGTCGTTGGAGGAAAGTACAGCTATGGTACTATTTATTCGATAGATACTAATGGTGCTGGATATAAAGTTCTCCTTAATTTTAATGATACCAACGGAGCATACCCTTATGGCTCATTAACACTTTCAGGGAAAGTATTATATGGTATGACATATCAAGGAGGGTCTTTTAATCATGGCTGTGTTTTTTCAATTGATACCAATGGTAATAGATATAAAGACATGCTAGATTTTAATGGTACGAATGGCTCGTATCCCAATGGTTCTTTAACGCTTTCGGGAAATATCTTGTATGGAATTACATCTAATGGAGGAACTATGAGATATGGTAATGTTTTTTCAATAGATACTAATGGTACCCAATATAAGGACTTGTTTGATTTTAATAATACAAATGGAGCGGAGCCTGAGGGCTCATTAACACTCTCGGGAAGAATGCTATTTGGTACGACAAATTCTGGCCTTGGAGGGGCCTGGTATGGAACTATTTTCTCTGTAGATACTAATGGTAATAGGTTTAGAAATCTGCTTTATTTCAATGATACAAATGGCGCAAATCCTTACGGATATTTAACACTTTGTGGAACAACATTATATGGTATCGCAAATGGAGGGATATATAACAATAGTCGTATTTTCTCTATAGATACTTCTGGTAATAAATTTAAAGATTATTCCAATGACACAAATTGTATAAGCCCACAAGGCTCTTTAACGCTTTCAGGTTATACCTTGTATGGGATGACTTATGCAGGAGGGGCATATCACTATGGTGATATTTTTTCAATAGATACAAATGGCAGTGGATATAGAGACCTTTTTGATTTTAATGATACAGACGGTTCGTATCCAGATCAATGTTCATTATTACTATTGGGGAGTATACTTTATGGGGTAGCCACAGAAAGAGGTGTAGGTTTATATGATGGAGTTATTTTTAGAATTGATACTAGCAATACTGTAACCTCAATTAATGAATTAACTTCAAGTTCAGGAACCCTGAAAGTGTTTCCGAATCCGAATAATGGAAAATTCCATATAGAGCAGAGTGCGGAGAAAGAGAGCGAAGTGATAGAAGTATATAATATGTTGGGCGAAAAAGTTTATTCGCAGCCCCTTCGACAGGCTCAGGGTGGCAGCCAAATCGATTTGAGCAATAATGCCGATGGGGTTTACCTATTCAGAATAATTACTGAAACCGGAGATTTAATTTCGGAAGGTAAGGTAGTAATTCAAAAATAGAATTAAAGCGCCGCTAAGCGTTTTGCTTTGGCTTCTTTTTTCTTCTGGCGTTCCTCTTTTCTTTCTTGCTTTTTGCTTTTAGCAGCTGCTAGCTGGCCATAACTTGCTGTTGTGAAACAGGAAAAAGAAACTACAATTAAAAATGCAAGTAACTTTTTCGCCCCGGGAGTATATAATATTGTATTCATCAGGGTGCCTTTTCTGATTAGAACGGCAAATCACTTCCAGGGTTTCACAATTCGGGGAATTCTTATCAACAGGTGTTAATAAGAGGGGTGAAGGCTTGTATCTCTCTTTGCTTTTAGCCGTAAAAAGCACTATACTTGCAATAAGCGTTAATAATAGATATGAAAACAGTGCGCTTCCTGTCAACCATTCTGCTTTTGGGCATGGGGCATTTAAATGCCCAAATTACTGACTTGCACAATTTTAGCGTTAATTCTGCTCCCTATGCCGATGTTACAACTACAGGCAATAAGTTATTCGGAGCATCGAATGAAGGCGGGAAAAACGGGTATGGTTATTTCTTCTCTGTAAATAAAGATGGAAGCGCATTTAAAGATATATGGGATTGTAATGATACCGGCCTTGTTGAAGGTAATGCCAACGGAGGTTACCCATATGGAGATGTTACAGTTATAGCAAACAAGTTGTATGGGTTCAATGAAGATGGAGGCGCATTCGGGTATGGAAATATTTTCAGGATAGATACTAATGGTGCAGGATATAAAGACCTGCACGATTTTAACGACACCGCAGGCGCCAGTATGGAATGGGGCGCATTAACTCTTATAGGAAATAAATTTTTCGGAATGACATACGGGGGCGGAGCGTATGGATATGGAGTTATATTTTCTATAGATACCAATGGTGCAGGATACAAAGACATTTTTAATTTTAACGACACCAATGGAGCTTATCCTCAAAGTGTATCGTTAGCAGTATACGAGGATAAACTATATGGTATAACCTACCAGGGTGGCATTAATGACTCAGGTGTTATTTTCTCTATTGACACTGACGGAAGTGGGTACAAGGACCTTGTAGATTTTACCTATTCTAAAGGGTATTTCCCGTATGGGTTCCTTACGCTGGTTGGCAACAAACTTTTTGGCATGACATACGAGGGCGGAACACTTGACTCCGGGGTTATTTTTTCGGTAGATACCAATGGAATAGCTTATAAAATCCTGGTAAATATGGATAGCGCTACCGGTTGTTTTCCTCAAGGCGCTTTAACTCTGGCAAGGAATAAACTTTATAGCATGACTTACCAGGGTGGTGCGCACGATTCAGGCGATATTTTCTCCATCGATACAAATGGTACAGGGTTTAAACGTATTTACGATTTTCAGGGCGGCTCATCTGCTTTTTACCCCAGTGGTAATAACATAACCGTTTCTACTGATACCCTTTTCGGAATGACATGGGATGGCGGCCTTAATGGCTACGGAGAACTTTTCATGTTAAAGGATACTGCTTTGCTTGCAAGTGTAAATACAGTTAGTATACCCGATGCAATTGTAAAAGTGTTTCCCAATCCAAACAATGGGATATTCAATATTCAAATTGCTAATAGCCATAAGCTAATAGCTAACAGCTTTATTGAAGTTTACAATATGCTTGGCGAAAAAGTTTATTCCGCAATAGTTAATAGCAAAATGCAAATTGACTTAAGCAATAATGCCGATGGGGTTTATCTATACAGAATAATTGCAGAAACCAGAGAGTTGATTGGGGAAGGGAAGGTGGTTATACAGAGATAATTCACATTAATTACCTTTGTGATACAAAATCAATGTTGAAGAATATGAAAAAGCAAAGAATAAAAATGGGAATCGGCCTGTTATTAACTTCAGGCAGTGTTTTTATTGGCGATGTGGTTTCATCTTCAATAGTTGTCGATTTCTGCAGAGGCTTCTGCACCGGCCTTGGAATAGTACTTATAGTTTCGGCTTTTTATAAGTTGAAGCGTAAGACAGTTCGATAAGCTTTTATTTGCCTTATACAAAATCCAACTATTATCTTTTTAGTTCCTGCGAAGTAGAGAGCAGATAGCATATTAGTTTAATCTTTGGTGTTCTTAATTGTTTGAGGCATGATTCTTATTATACAGTAAATATGAAAGAGTTTAATAAAGTTCATACTTTTACGAAAAATTAAACTATCATGAAGAAAATTTACATTCTATTATCTACAGTTCTGCTTTTTGGAGTAGGACATTTAACTGCTCAAATTACCGATTTGCATGATTTCAGCAACAGCTCTGATCCTTATGCAGATGTTACTATTGGAGGCAACAAGTTATTCGGAGCGGCTTATAGTGGTGGATCAAATGGTTTCGGCTATTTCTTTTCTGTAAATAAAGATGGAAGCGGATTTAAAGATATCTGGGATTGCAACGATACAGGTAGTATTCTGGGTAACTCAAATGGTTACGATCCTTATGGCGATGTTACTGTTATAAAAAGCAAATTATATGGTTTTAATTACGAAGGTGGCGCATACGGGTATGGAAATATTTTCAGAATAGACACGAATGGCACAGGATACAAAGACCTGCACGATTTTAACGACACCACAGGTGAATATATAGGATGGGGTGCATTAACTGTTGTCGGGAATAAGTTTTTTGGAATGACATATGAGGGCGGAGCCTATGGGTATGGAGTTATATTTTCTATGGATACTAATGGTGCAGGATATAAAGACCTTTTTGATTTTAACGATACTACCGGTGGTTATGGTGAGAGTGCAACATTAGCAGTTTATAAGAATAAGCTTTACGGTATGACTTACGAGGGAGGAGCTAATGATTCAGGTGTTATTTTTTCAATAGACACCAACGGAAACGGATACAAAGACCTGGTGGATCTTAATCGTTCAAAAGGGTATTATTCTTACGGGTTCCTTACATTGGTGGGCAATAAGCTTTTTGGTATGACATATTATGGTGGTGCACATGATTCGGGTGTTGTTTTTTCAGTAGATACCGACGGTGCAGGTTATAAAAACATAGTAGATATGGATAGTTCTACAGGTTACTATACCTATGGTGGCTTAACATTATGCCGGAATAAACTATATGGTATGACCCAGTACGGTGGTGCTCGTGATTCAGGTGTGCTTTTCTCAATAGATACAAATGGTACAGGATTCAAACATCTTTACGATTTTGGAGGAGGCAGCAAAACTGCATACTACCCTTATGGTAATAACATTACTATTTATACGGACACTCTTTTTGGAATGACGTATACCGGCGGTCTCAATAGTTCAGGAGAACTTTTCAGGTTACAGGATACTGTCTTGCTAACAGGTATTAATAGAATTAACTTACCTAAAGGTGTTGTAAATGTTTATCCGAATCCTAATAATGGAAGGTTTACAGTGTATTGCAACACGGAAGCCAAAGAAAATATGTTAATAGAGGTATATAACGTAATAGGAGAGAAGGTTTATACCGGCAGCCTTAAAAATACCATGGGTAACAACCAGGTTGATTTAAGTGCCAATTCGAGTGGAGTATATCTTTATAGAGTTATAACAGTAGATGGAGCCTTGGTAAAACAAGGAAAGATAGTTATAGAGCAATAACCGGTAATGGGAATAAAAGAATTAATCCCGCACAATACGTGCGGGATTTTTTTATTTAGCCATGATATGAGATTAGCTGCTATGGAGCACTTGCTGAAACAAGGGACTTCTGTATGAGTAGAAGATGGTAATTCAGAAATAAATTACTTGCCAATACAAAACCTGCTGAAAACCGTTCTAAGAATTAATCAGTTATTCCTATAGCCACTAGTAATAGTATTAATCCTATAATAATTGCTATAAACCCCGCTTCGAAGGGTAGAAGTACTCCAGCTAGCGAAGCTGCTGCGCTATGTGAAATTGATGCTCCTACAAGGAAGAGTACTAACCCAAGAAGAATGAAAATTATACCAGCTGTGATAGTCTTACTTTTTCTGCTTGTCACTGTTGGAGGTTCCTGAGAATAGGAGGGATTTATTACCCCGCCATCTGTGTTATCATATTCAGAAGAGAGTTTATTGGGGGAAGGTACTTCTGCTACTGGCTTTGCGAGGATTTCATTCAATCCGGCTAAAAATAACACTACTCCAAGTAATATACATACCAAACCAATGTTACTGGTACTCCAAATGCCTCCCAAAACTATAGCTACTATTCCAATGGAGCCTGCGATAATTGCCGGAGCCTTTTTACTATGCGCCTTCACGGTTTCTCTTCCGGTTGTATCGTTGAGTTGTATAATCTTAGATACTGATTCTTCTATTGTTTTAATATTGACTTTCGGTTGTTTCCTACAAATTGAATGGCTGAAAGGCAAGGTTAAAGGTGATTCTTTTTGTGTAGAAAGACTTAAATCTGTATTTCGCTGACTGGTGTTTTCATCTTTCCTTACTATGTTCTTTAATGGCCTGTTTGCAATATAATTGACTGCTACCTTACTCTTATTATCGGGAATGTTAAAGAAAAACCCTTTTGTATACTTGCGCTTGCTAAACGACAAAGTACATTTGTTTGATGTGGTACAACCAGTTATTAAAGCAAGTATTACAAGCCCAAGTTGAGCTGGCTTGTGGTCTATTTTAAAAATTAAAAAAATCAACTTAAGAGATATTGGTTTATAATGCCGTTTACTTCCCTATACAAAACCTGCTGAAGATATTGCCAAGCAGGTCGTCGGTAGTTACTTCTCCGGTAATCTCACCTAAGTGGTTAAGCGCGCTGCGTATATCCGATGCAACAAGTTCACCCGATAATTTACTCTCAATTCCTTTTTTTGCATTGGCAAGGTTTGTAAGTGTAGCCTGCAATGCTTCGTAGTGGCGGGCATTGGTAAGCACTATGTTCTCCTGCATACTTGCACCTTGCAACGCAGCATCGCATAAAACCTTTTTCAGTTCTTCAATGCCTTTGTTTTTTCTCGCAGAAATAGAAACCAGATTCTTTATTTCCTTAAACTTAACCTCAGCCTTAACCTCATCCAGCACATCTACTTTATTGGCTACCGGAATAACCGCTACTCCATCCCCATCTCTATTTGATAGAGAGGGGGTAACGGGGTGAGTACTTAGTTTTTTCATATCGGCCAACACATCCTTAGCGCTCATTTCATCGGCATCGAAAAGATAAATGACAATGGCGGCCTGCTTTATCTTTTGCATGGTGCGTTCCACACCTTGGCGTTCTATAATATCAGCTGCATTGCGTATGCCTGCAGTATCGGTCAGGCGGAACGATATGCCTTGGATAGTCATTACCTCTTCAATAGTATCGCGGGTTGTTCCGGGAATCTCACTTACAATAGCCCGCTCTTCATTCAGTAGTGCATTCAGCAAAGTAGATTTACCTGCATTGGGCCTGCCGGCAATAACGGTATTCACTCCATTCTTCAACACATTACCCAACCGGAACGACTCGGCAAGCTTTTCTATCTTGTTTTGCATTTCACTTATCAATCCTATAAGCTGCTCTCGGTTAGCAAACTCCACATCTTCTTCGCTGAAGTCAAGCTCCAGTTCCACCAGCGAGGCAAAGTCGAGCAGCCTTTGCCGCAAATGTTTCAACTCACCCGAAAATCCGCCCCGCATCTGGTTCATAGCTATATGGTGCGCCGCCTGAGACTCCGATGCTATTAGGTCGCTCACTGCCTCGGCCTGCGATAAATCGAAACGGCCATTTAAAAATGCCCGCATGGTAAACTCTCCCGGTTTGGCCGGGCGTGCCCCGTGTTTAATAAGTAGCTGCAATATCTTTTGAATAATATAAGGCGACCCATGACACGATATTTCAATAACATCCTGGCAGGTATATGACTTGGGCGCTTTAAATATGCCGACTACGGCTTCGTCAATCACTTCTGTCCCATCCATAATAATACCAAAGTGCAGGGTATGGGTAGCTGCAGTATGTAGAGCGAGAGCGGGAAAAAGTTTCTGGCTTATTTCAACCGATTGAGGGCCCGATAAACGTATAACACCTATGGCTCCCCGTCCCGTTGGGGTTGATAGGGCAACAATGGTATCGTCGGTTATAAGGTTTTTCATGGGGTGCAAAGGTAGGAAATAACGGTATTCCGCTCGCGTTGTGGATAATAGTGAAAACCCGTAACTTCTGCTTAATACTGAGGTTACCTAAATATTTCTAAATTTGCTCACAGATTAATCCAAATACCAGATATGAGCGTTTTAGTGAACAAAAAATCGAAAGTAATTGTGCAGGGCTTTACCGGAACAGAAGGTACCTTCCATGCACAGCAGATGATAGAGTACGGAACCAATGTTGTAGGCGGCGTAACCCCCGGCAAGGGCGGTACAAAACACCTCGATAAGCCCGTGTTTAATACTGTGGCCGATGCAGTAAGAGATGCAGGAGCTGATGTATCAATCATTTTTGTTCCCCCGGCTTTTGCAGCCGACGCCATTATGGAAGCCGCTGAAGCAGGCATTAAGCTTGTGGTGTGCATAACCGAAGGTATTCCTGTAGCGGATATGGTAAAGGTAAAATCGTATTTATCAGATAAAAATACACGCCTTATAGGCCCTAACTGCCCGGGTGTTATTACGCCCGGCGAGGCTAAGGTTGGCATTATGCCGGGTTTTATACATAACCCCGGTACAATTGGCATTGTTTCACGTTCGGGCACCCTGACTTACGAAGCGGTTGACCAGGTTACTAAGGCGGGCCTCGGACAATCTACCTGCATAGGTATTGGCGGCGATCCTATTATAGGTACCACCACTAAAGATGCGGTTGAGTTATTAATGAAAGACCCCGGCACTGAAGGAATTATAATGATTGGCGAAATTGGTGGTACTATGGAGGCCGATGCTGCGCAATGGATTAAGGCGAACGGCACCAAGCCTGTTGTAGGCTTTATTGCCGGACAAACAGCTCCTCCGGGCCGTACTATGGGCCATGCAGGCGCTATTGTTGGCGGGGCCGAAGACACCGCAGCAGCTAAAATGAAAATTATGCGCGATTGCGGCCTTACAGTGGTTGATTCACCTGCTGTAATAGGCAAGACAATGGCTTCGCTGGTTAAAGCTAAAGTAAAGGCGGTTTAAAGGAATTTAAGGCCGCGTTAAAATAAAACAAGTCATTTTGCGTTTACTGAGAAACTCACTTTTCATGCGGCTTAGATACTTAGCACTCTCCTTACTGTTTTTGTCCTCTGTTTCACAAGGCATTGCACAGACTCAATTGGGAGGCTCTTCTACCTATAATTTTTTAGAATTGCCCGTATCGGCAAGGTCGGCAGCGTTAGGGGGTAACTTCATTACTACCCGCGATGGCGATTTAAGCCTTGCACTGGAGAACCCTTCTATTCTCGACAGCAGCGTTAATAATAAAGTAGTAATGAGCTATATGCCCTATTTCGCAGGTATTAATTATGGCTTCTTTTCGTATGCGCACTCTATTAAAGCAATGGGATACGATAAAGCAGCGGGTACTTTTGCCGTTAGCGTAAAATATATAGACTATGGCACCTTTACTCAGGCCGACGACAATGGTAATATAACCGGAACCTTCTGGGCAGGTGAATACATGGCTAATGTCGGCTACGGCCAGGCTATCAAGGATTCTACATTTAATGCAGGTGTAAATGCAAAAGTCATTTATTCACACTTGCAACAATATACATCTACGGGTGCGGCCCTGGATATGGCAGGTTCGTATGTGAGCAAAAACCGCAGATTGTTTATAAGCGTAGTAGTTGAGAATATGGGTTCGCAGATAACCGATTATGTACCCGGCAATAATGAACCATTGCCTTTCGACGTTAAGGTAGGTATTGCTGATAAACTTGCTCACGCCCCTTTCCGATTTGGCGTTACCCTCGATCATCTTGAGCATTGGGATATAACCTATATTGACCCCGCGGATACTGAAACTGTAAACCCGCTTACAGGACAGGCCGTTAAAACAAGCAGCCTGGGAACTTTTGCTGATAAGCTTATGCGCCACGTAACCCCTAACCTCGAATTGGTGCTTGGTCCTAATTTTATGATTCGCGTAGCTTATAATTATGAGGTCCGTAAGGAACTAGAGTCATCGGTTAAACAGGGATTGGTAGGTTTTTCAACCGGGGTGGGAATACGTATATATAAGTTCCAGCTTAATTACGGGCTTGGATGGTATTATACAACCGGCCCAACCAGCACGCTCACACTAGGCTTATCGTTAGACCAATTTTATACCCGCCGATAATGCGTGACATTGCCATTGCTATAGACGGGTATTCTTCATGTGGTAAAAGCACTGTGTCTCGCGACCTTGCCAATGCACTTGGCTATGCATATATAGATACCGGCGCTATGTACAGGGCCGTTACGCTTTACTGCCTTGAAAAGGGAATAATACAGGAAGGCAGGGCGGTTGATGCAGGAAAAGTTATACGTGAACTGCTCAATATTAAAATTGAATTTAAGTACAAAACCGAGCTAGGTAAATCAGAGACTTTTTTGAACGGCAAGAATGTGGAAGAAGATATACGCAGCATGCCGGTATCGGAACTGGTGAGCCCTGTGAGCGCTATACATGAAGTGCGCAAGGTAATGGTTTACCTGCAGCGCAAAATGGCCGACCATACTGCTATTGTTATGGATGGGCGCGATATTGGAACCACCGTTTTACCCAATGCCGACCTTAAAATATTTATGACAGCCGATATAAAGGTGCGCACACAGCGCCGCATGGATGAGCTAAGAGAACGCGGTATAAAAGTTACCGAACAGGAAGTGCAGCGCAACTTGCTTAAGCGCGATAAAGAAGATATGATGCGCGAAGAAAGTCCATTGAAACAAGCGGCAGATGCCGTTGTGCTTGATACTACAAACCTTACCCGCGAAGAACAACTTGCCAAAGTTGAACGCTGGGCCAAGGAGAAGATAATTGCTTCTAATTGATTTAAGATTCCAGATTTAGGATTTAAGATTCTACTCTTATTGTGAGGGAAATTTGCGTGAGGGATAGCAGTGGAAAGCCCGCAGTGTAGTGAGGATTTGCAACGTATAGCCCGACCCGAAGGGACACGCCCAAATAAGGATATTCTTCTTTACACCCAGAATGACATTGAAACTATTTCGCTGCAGTAGCCGGAGCAGAATAATGCACTACCGTATTCTTAACGGGTTTCACTGTGCGCAGGTATGCATAAATAGCGCCAAGGTCGGCGGTATCCATTCTGCCGTACATATCCCATGGCATCATAGTATTTACCATACCTGGTTTCAGGTCAGGCGCTTTGTAGTTACTGTCTGCAAACATCTGGAATTTTTTAATAAACATTTCACGTGTAAGTGAACCAATACCTGTTTCATTATCGGGTGTAATATTAGCTGAACGTATCATACTTCCATCGGGCATAGCAAATTCAAAACCGCCTGCAAAAGGTTCGCCTACTACTTTGCCTTTATCTTGTTTGGTATGACACTCAAAGCAGTTGGCTGCATTAATCATGTATTTACCATAGGCCAGCTGGTCGTTCTTGTCGGGCATTGTTTGGGGTGCAGCCTCTGCAGGAATAGTATTAATAATAAAGTTCATCGGGAAATCGGGCGCTGACTCAGGATTATCTTTTTTTATTTCAGGTAATGTACGTATGTAGGCTATAATTGCTTTAATATCGTTAGGGTCCATTTTGCCATAGTTCAGGTATGGCATTAAAGGGAAAAGTGCCTTGCCATCTTTACTAACACCTGTTGTAATAGCACGGTATATTTCTCCATCGGTCCAGCTGCCTAAGTGGTAAGGGGTAATATTTTTAGGAATAAAGCTGCC
>JABDGY010000025.1 GCA_013285805.1 Bacteroidota bacterium
ACAACCAACAGTCTCGACCTTACTGCTTATATAGGAACTACAGTAACTATACGTTTTACTGCAGCAGGCTGTTCCCTTGGCGGCCATTTTGGTTATGCTTATATTGATTGCGCTTGCGGAGTGGAGCAACTTATAATAGGCGGGACATGCGCTGCCCAAACTATTACAGCTCCTGCAGGATATTCATCTTATTCGTGGACAGGGCCCGATGTCACGGCAGGGGGGCACTTCAGAAACCGCTACAGTCGGGGCAAATGGTTCATATACAGTTACAATGAAAACCAGTACGGGATGTACTGTAACTCTTGATACTACTATAACAATATCTACACCAATAGTACTTACCACATCTACAACACCCTCTAATTGCACTGCCAATAACGGAACTGCTACTGTGACCGGTATAACCGGCGGAACGGGCCCATTTACCTATGCATGGGCGCCCTCTGGAGGGACAAGTGCTACGGCATCGAATCTTGCACCGGGAACCTACACAGTTACAGTTACAGGTGCAGGAGGATGTTCCGGAACAGCCACAGTAACCATTACGGATGTAACGGTAACTCCTGTTCCGACTTTCAGCCAGACCAATGTGTTGTGTAATGGAGGGAATAATGGTTCGGCCTCGGTTACAAGCGTCGCGGGCGGAACAGCTCCTTATACATATTCCTGGAGTACAGGTGCAACAACAACAACTATAAATGGACTAACAGCAGGAACATATACAGTAACGGTAAAAGATGCACATGGGTGTACCGGTACAGGCACAGTTACCATTACCGCCCCGGCAGCTATTGTTATAACCACAACTAACACGCCCACCAAATGTACAGGCAGCACAGGTACAGCGGGTGTAGCTACTGTTACCGGTGGAACTTCTCCCTATACGTATTCATGGAACACAGGAGCAACAACATCAACTATTAATGCACTTGCCGCAGGTTCATATACGGTGACGGTAAAAGACGCAAACGGATGTACACAAACAGCTACTGTAACTGTTACTACAACGACTGTTACGTTAACACCGACATTTTCACAAACCAATGTATCATGTAATGGTGGTAACAATGGAACAGCCTCTGTAACTGCGGTTGGCGGTGGAGGAACAGCCCCGTACACCTACTCATGGAGCAACGGACAGACAGGAACTAATGCAACAACGCTTGCGGCAGGAACCTATACAGTGAATATTACAGATGCAAATGGATGCACAGGCACAGGAACAGTAACCATTACTGCGCCTGCGCCTATTGTTATTAATACTACCAGTACCCAAACCACATGTAGTGGCAGTACAGGTACAGCAAGTGTAACCAGTGTCACGGGTGGAACATCTCCGTACACTTATTCGTGGAATACAGGAGCAACTACTTCAACTATTAATGCGCTTGCAGCTGGAAGTTATACAGTAACAGTAAAAGACGCGAACGGATGTACACAAACAGCAACAGTAGTAGTTACCACAACCGGAGCAGTTATAACGCCGAACATGACAATGACCGCCGTATTATGTAATGGAGGCAGTACAGGAACGGCAAGCGTAACAAGTGTAACAGGAGGCACCGCGCCATATACATATTCATGGAATGGCGGGCAGACAACAACAAACATTACAGGGCAAGCAGCAGGAACATATACAGTGACTGTTAAGGATGCTAACGGGTGTACAGGCACAGGAACGATAACAATTACGGCGCCGCCGGTCATTGCAGTAACCACCAGCACGACCCCTACTACTTGTAGCGGAAGCACGGGTACAGCCAGCATAAATACAGTAACAGGCGGTACAGGTCCGTATACCTATTCATGGAGCACAGGAGCGACCACCTCAACGATAAATGGATTGGCGGCAAACACCTATACAGTAACGGTAACCGATGCGAACGGATGTACCCAAACAGCTACGGCTATTGTGGCTACTACCGGTGCAGTTATAACACCAACAGCTACAGAGACCAATGTACTTTGTAATGGTGGTGCAACAGGTAGTGTATCGGTAACCGGAGTTACAGGCGGAACGGGTCCATATACATATTCATGGAGCAGCGGACAAACTACAACAACAGTTGCGGGATTAACTGCAGGAACGTATACTATAACTGTTACTGATAATAACGGTTGCACCGGAACTGCAACAACTACAATTTCCCAGCCTACTGCTTTAGCGCCAACTGCATCGAATACTCCTCCATTATGTAATGGCGGTAACGGAACATTAACTGCATCATGCACAGGAGGCACTGGCCCTTATACATACGCATGGAGTGATGGACAAACCGGAAGCCCTGTTAACGATATTGCCGGATCGTACACGGTTACAGTTACTGATGCTAACGGCTGCACAGCCACGGCAACAACTACAATTACTCAGCCGGCACCTATGGTAATTACTACCACCAGCACCCTTGCCACCTGTGGCACAGCAAACGGTTCAGCTACGGTTACCAGTGTAACCGGTGGAACATCTCCATACGGATATTCATGGAATACCGGCGCATCAACTTCTTCCATTACGAATGTTGTATCGGGCACTTATACGGTTACTATAACCGATGCGAATAGCTGTACGAATACAGCCACGGTAGTCGTACAAAACGCGAACGGCCCACGCGATTCAATAGTAGCAACAGTAAATGTAAGCTGCTTTGGCGGTAATAACGGAAGCATAACCTTGGGCGTAGCGAATGGTACAACACCGTATAGCTTTGCCTGGAGTAATGCAGCTACAACACAGAATATAAACGGATTAACACCTGGCGTATATAATGTAACGGTAACCGATGCTAACGGGTGTACGACCACAGCAACCGCGACGATAATGCAACCTGCTCAGCTGAGAGATTCAATAATAAAGATAACCAACGAGCCCTGCTTCGGCAACAGCCTGGGGAACATAAGCGTAGGCGACACAGGAGGCACCCCGGCCTATACATATGCATGGACCCCTGCAGGCGGTAATGCAGCCACGGCGAGCAACCTACCTGCGGGCAGCTATACGGTAACGATAACCGACGCCAATGGATGTACGACCACAGCCAATGGAACAATAACGCAACCCGCGCAGTTAACGATCAGTGCGGCAGCGTTCCCGGCAAGTTGTAACGGAGAGTGCAACGGGCAGCTAGTAGTGATACCGACAGGAGGGACCACGCCCTATAATTATTTATGGAGCAATGGCAATACGAACCCCAGCGGGTTAGGGGTATGTGCAGGGACATATAGCATAGTAGTAACAGACGCTAACGGATGTACGGCAGACAGCACAGGGCTTATCGTAACGCAACCAACACCTATAACAATGACGCCGGGCACGACCACGGCGCACTGCATGCAGGCCGACGGAGGAGCGTGTGTAACGATAGGAGGAGGAACACCCGGCTATACCTATGCATGGAGCACAGGAGCGGTAACGACCTGTATCAGTAATGTACTGCCGACAAGCTACTCAGTAGTAGTAACAGATGCTAACCATTGCACAGACACACTAAATATAGTAGTGCCCAATGCGCCTGGCGACACGGCGCTGATAACAGCGGTAACGAATGTAAGCTGTAACGGAGGCAATAACGGCAGCATAACCGGGGGAGGCAAAGGAGGGACGCCTCCGTATACATATAGCTGGAGCAACGGGCAGATAACGCAAACAGCGACAGGGCTGATAGCGGGCCACTATACGGTAACGGTAACCGATGCGACAGGATGCCAGGATACAATATCAGCTGTAATAACGCAGCCTGCACTGGTCGTAAGCACGCCACCGGCCCCGACAACGATATGCATAGGACAGAATGCATTACTAACGGTAACGACTATAGGCGGCACGCCAGGATACACCTATACCTGGACGCCATCAGCCACATTGAGCGCCAGCACAGGCAGCAGTGTAACAGCGAACCCTGTAACGACCACGACCTATACGATAACAACCACGGATGCTAACGGATGCCCCGGAGTACCAGTCATGGTAACGGTAACAGTAAACCCTCCATTGAATATAACGGTAACACCGACCAAGGCCATGTGCCCCGGAGGAACAGTAACGATAGGAGCGACCGGGGGAGGAGGAGACGGAACTTATACGTATACATGGACACCCGGCCCTATGACAGGACAGACACAGAACGTATCGCCGGCAGTAACCACGACCTATACCGTAGTGCTGAATGACGGCTGCGGCACACCGCCTGTAACCGACAGTGTAAAGGTGATAGTGGACCCGTTGCCTGTGGTAGCGTTCAAAGCAGACACCTTACAAGGTTGTGCGCCATTATGTGTAAACTTCAGCGACCTGACGACGATAACCTCCGGGGGATTGTTCAGCTGGTCATGGACCTTCGGGGACGGAGGAAGCTCGAACAGCGAGAACCCCAAGTATTGCTATACGAATGCGGGAGTATACAGCGTATCGTTAACAGTAACCTCAGACAGCGGATGTAGTTCGAACCTTACGATACCGAACATGATAAGTGTATACAGCCACCCTGTGGCGAAGTTCACGATGAGCCCGAATCCGGCGATAATAGTAGAGCCAACGGTACAGTTTACCGACCAGAGCACAGATGCATATGGTATAGTAAGCTGGAACTGGGTATTTAACGACCCTGCTGATGGTAGTAGTACGTTGCAGAACCCTGTATATACGTATACAGACACAGGAACGTATTGTGCCCAATTGGTTATTGTAAATAAATTTGGATGTACCGATACCACGACAGGCTGCGAGGTAGTAGAGCCGTTTTTCACCATATACATACCTAATGCGTTCACCCCTAACGGAGACGGGTTAAATGATGTATTTACAGCGAAGGGCGATTATATATGCAGCTTCCAGATGTACATTTTCGACCGTTGGGGTATGCAGTTGTATTACACCGAGGATATAAACAAAGGCTGGGACGGAACGGTTAACGGTTCGACGAACCAGGTGCAGGAAGACACCTATGTATATATGATAAACGCGGTAGACTGCATACAGCATAAGAAACACCAGTTCTTAGGTAGGGTAACGGTTATAAAATAGATTACAGTACTATAATTTTGAAGGATGCGGCTCTAAAAAGGCCGCATTTTTCATTTTCAGAAGAGGGATTATGCTGTTTATATCTTTTAGATTTGGTGGGTCAGGGATTTGGAAATAAGCTATTAAATGCCTATCTTTGATAGTTAAGAATTAGATTGTAATAGAAATATTAAGTAAGATGAAAAAAGTAATACTCTCCATACTCTTTTTGATTCTTGCAATTCCTTTTGCAATAGGGCAGGGAGGCGTTTCCTTACAGTCTGTGCATGCAGGATATTCGGTACCTAAGGTGGACGCCAATGAACCTGACTGGGTTAATGGCAAGAAGGATGACCCGCAACCCCAGGATAAAAAATACAAGATAAAATGGACCGCTGACCCATTCGACCATCAGCTTTTTGTTGAGAATAAGGGGCAGTTTGATACCGATACATATTCAAAGGACAAGATATTTTTCTATGCATCTATAGGTGATGTGAAGATGTATTTCACCAATAATGGTGTTATTTACAAGTATATCGAAGCAAAGAAGAATGTTGAAAAAGAAGGCAAGAATGAGGATGAAGAGGAACGCGAGAAAGAAGAACGCACTAAACCAACAGTTCATTATTTCGCGTACCAATGGGAAAACTCAAGCCCGGATGTAACCCTCGAAGCCAAAGACGAATTGTCTTATCCATATGTCTACCAGACTGGTCCGAGCAGTTCAATGAAGGTTAACATATTCAGAAAAATAGTTTACCACAACATTTACCCCGGCATTGATATTGAATATTCTTTTGAAAAAGGCAAGCAGGGAATAAAGTATTCTGTAATAGTTCACCCCGGTGCCGAAGCATCGGTGGTTAAGTTGAAATATCTTTCGGGTAACTTACATGCCGATGGAGCAGGGGATGCAATTATTGCAAGCCCGGTAGGTGAAATAACTGACCATGCTCCCGTAACGTATCTGCAAAATAGCCATTCTAAAATTGCAAGTACTTATAAATTAAACGGAAGCGAGGAATCATTTTCATTGGGCAGCAAGAACCTAAATACAAGTTCAGAAAATATTGTAATTGACCCCTGGACTACCAACCCTCTATTTACCGCACCATATGATAAAGCATACGATGTTGACTATGACCAGCAAGGTAACGTTTATGCTTACGGAGGTTCGAGCCCATACCAGTTAACCAAATTCAATTCTGCCGGTGTGCAGCAATGGACAGTATCGGCAACCGGGCTTGCTACATATACCTATTATGGAGATTTTGCAGTAGATAAAGTAACCGGTACAAGTTACCTTACGGAAGGATTTAATTCAGCCGGTGCGCATGCTTTGAAAATAAATACGAATGGTACGCTGCTTGCTACATTTCCCGGGAATGCCGGTATGCTTGAAATGTGGAGGGTTGTATATAACCAATGTACAAGGCAAATAGTAATTGGCGGTGGAGGAACAAACTCGCCCAATACCCAGGCATGCATACTTGATACCAATATGGTAACCATGACACCTGTGAATCCATTAGGTTCAACTGTTTGCTGCAGAGACGTTTGCCTGGAGGCGTTGGATCCTGTGACCAATGTAGCATATATGGCAGTTGCCCAGTCAACCGGCCCCGATGATTTAATGTCTTTACCTGTTCCTGCACTTATACCCGCTAATTATATTGTGGGCGATGCATACGCTTTCCAGGAAGTGTTCTCAGTGAGTTATGTGAGCACCGGTGCGGGTGAAGCCAATGGCTTTAACGGTATGGCGGCAAGTCCCAACTGGTTGTATATGTACGATGGCTCAACACTAACAAAAGTAAATAAGGCTAGCGGTGCAGCCGTGAGTACTGTTACAACAGGAGGTACCATGTACGGAACCGGCGGATTAGATGCTGATGGTTGTGATAATGTATACGCCGGAGTACAATCTTCAATAAAGGTTTACAATTCAGCCCTTTCCCTTTTATCAACAATTGCATTATCAAACACGGTCTACGATGTGGTTTTGGGTCCCAACTATACTACCATATACGCAGGTGGTGTAGGTTTTGTTTCGGCTGTTACAGTTGTATCAGCCCCCAGTGTAACTATTACCAATGCTGTTACTCCTACGTCATGTAGCGGATGTACGGGTACTGCCACACCTACAATATTGATTTGTGGGGCAGCTCCTGTAACCACTCCGAATTATTTATGGACACCGAGCGGACAAACTACCCAAACAGCTACAAACCTTTGTAAGGGCACATATACCTGTACCATAAGTATGGGTTGCGGACAATTATTTACCGATACAGTTACTATTCCCGCAGGAGGAGCCGGAACACTTACATTGACAAAAACTACTAACGATATTAAATGTTTTGGCGGAACGGGTAGTGCATCTGTAGTTGCTTCAGGCGGTACCGCCCCATATACATATACATGGGCCGGCGGAAGTACTTCTACATCTGCTGCCGCTACTAATCTTACGGCAGGCACATATACCGTTACAGTCGCCGATGCGTCATGCGCAAGCGATACAGCTATTTTCCACATTACTGCACCGCCTCAGCTTAGAGATTCTATTACTGCGTCAACTAATGCAAGTTGCGGGGCTAATAATGGAACCGCTACAGTTGGTGTAAAAGGAGGAACACCAGGCTATACATATTCATGGGCACCATCTGGTGGCAATGCCGCTACAGGTATTAATTTATCTTCCGGAACTTATACTGTAACGGTTACCGATGCCAGTGGTTGTACAAATACAGCTACAGTTACAATTACCTCTGCACCCGGTGTTCGCGATTCAATCACGGCTACTGTAAATGAATCGTGCTTTGGCGATAAAACAGGTAGTGCTACGGTAGGCGTAAAAGGCGGAACGCTGCCGTATACCTATTCATGGAACACTGTTCCTGTGCAAACCACACCGACTGCAACAGGCCTTGGCGCGGGAAGCTATACTGTTGTTGTGAAAGACGCGAACGGATGCAAGGACTCAGCCGTAGTTACTATTACACAACCTACCCAGATTCGCGATTCAATTGCAGCCACAACCATGGTTTCCTGCTTTGGAGGTAATAATGGCAGTGCAACGGTTGGAGTTAAGAATGGAACGCCTGGTTATACATATTCATGGAATACATTACCTGTTCAGACAACACCTACAGCATCAACCCTTACCGCCGGCACATATGTGGTTACTGTAAAAGATAATAACGGATGTACATCTACAGCTACTGTGGTAATAACACAGCCGGCATTGTTAACTGTTACGGCTGCTGCCTTTAATGTCAGTTGCCCGGGAGGGTGCAACGGAACCGCCGCGGTTATACCTAATGGTGGAACAACACCCTATAGTTATATCTGGAACACTGTGCCTGTTACAACAGTAATTGGTACAGGTGGCAGTATCAGCAACCTTTGCCCCGGAACATATTCGGTGCAGGTAACAGATGCTAACGGATGCGTACATGACTCTACACCTTTAACAGTAACGGCTCCTCCTGCATTTTCAATTACAAAAACCACCACTGCCGCAAATTGTGGTAAACCTGATGGAAGCGGTGGAGTGGCTGTAACCGGTGGCACACCGGGGTATACATATTTATGGAGCACATTAGCCACAACACCTACAATAGCGAACGTTACGCCAGGTTCGTATTGTGTTACTATTACCGATGCCAATAAATGCCAGGATACTGCTTGTATTATTGTGGCTAATATCCCCGGGGAAACGGCCAGTATTACTGCTACTACTAATGTAACATGCAATGGTGGTAATGATGGTACAGCTACAGGCGGGGCTGTGAACGGAACGGGTCCGTATACTTATTCATGGAACACTGCTCCCGTACAAAATACGCAAACAGCCACCGGCCTTGCGGCCGGCTCGTATACCGTAACTGTTCATGATGCAAACGGCTGTATTGATAGCGCAGTAGCTGTCATTACACAACCCGCCCTTGTAGTAAGTACATTAAGCGCGCCTGTAACTATTTGCATAGGGCAGTCGACTACATTAACTGCAAATTCTGTTGGGGGTACTGCACCGTATACTTATACATGGACCCCGGCTGCTACATTAAGCGCAAGCACAGGTACACCTGTTACTGCTTCGCCGGTAATAACAACCACATATACACTTACTACTTCTGACGTAAACGGGTGCCCGGCTGTACCCGTAATGGTTACGGTGACCGTTAACCCGCCTTTAAGTGTTACAACTGTAAGCCCCGATTCTATTTGCCCCACAGCTAATGCAACACTTTCAGCGACAGGTAGCGGTGGAGACGGTACCTATACGTATTCATGGGCCCCTGCTGCCGGGTTGAGTTGTACAAACTGCCAGAACCCTTCTGCATCACCTGCAGCTACTACAATTTATACCGTTGTAGTAAGCGATGCCTGTGGTACGCCTGTGGCTGTTGATTCGGTGCGTGTGGTTGTTAACCCATTGCCATCGGTGTTATTTAAGGCCGATACGTTGCAAGGCTGTTCACCTTTATGTGTAAACTTCACCGACCTTACAACAATTGCTTCAGGTGGATTGTTCAGCTGGGCGTGGACATTTGGTGATGGCGGAACTTCCAATATGCAAAACCCTAACTATTGCTATCAAAGCGCAGGAATTTATTCGGTGGGATTATCTGTAATGTCGAAAGAAGGTTGCTCTTCGTCAATCAACATACCTAACCTTATAACAGTGTATAGCCATCCTGTGGCTGCATTTGTTATGTCGCCCGACCCTGTTACCATTGTTTCCCCTACCGTTCAGTTTACTGATAAGAGCACAGACAATTATGGGATAGCAAGCTGGAACTGGGTATTCAATGACCAGACAGACGAAAGCAGCACCCTGGAGAATCCCAGTCATACTTATATTGATACCGGCACCTATTGTGCCAACCTTGTAGTGACTAATATTCACGGATGTACAGATACGAACATACAGTGTATTGATATTCAACCTTTCTATACGCTATATATACCCAATGCATTTACGCCTAATAATGATGGTTTGAATGATGTATTTATGGCTAAAGGCGAATATGTGTGCAGTTTCCAGATGTTCATATTCGACCGTTGGGGTATGCAGTTGTACTATTCGGAAGATATAAATAAGGGCTGGGATGGTACAGTTAACGGAGGCTCAAATCTTGTACAAGAGGACACATATATCTATCTTATTAACGCTATAGATTGCGTGCAACACAAGAAGCACCAGTATCTTGGCAAGGTTACCCTGATAAAATAATACAAATTACGCTATAAGTTTTTGGGCAAGCTTCTCAACTTGTACCCGTAACTCAGGCACGGCGCTGCTTTCCCACAACATTCCACGCAGGTTGGCACCAAGGGTATAAATATTAGGCAGTTTATCTCCGTACTTATCTATAATCCTGAATGATTCCACATCGGCATTTATACCCAGTTCAAGCGCATCGGTTGTGGCAATGCCGCGTTTCCACATGTTCTGCAGCAATGTATTGTTCGATTTCTTAATGCTGCTTTCAGGGCCGGTGCAATTAATTACCCTTTCCACGGTAATGGTCTCTTCCTTTTTAGTTTTCTTATTATTCAAAATCACTTTAATGCCGTCGGCAGTTTCGGTAATATTTTTTACTGTTCCCGCCATAACAACAAGGTTGCCGTTTATGCGCAGGTTCTGCATCATATCGTGTACATGCACAGGCAGCCTGTGGCGGGCAACGCCCCATAGGTGACGAAGGCGCGTTAAAAAATGCTTGCGTTCGCTAAGCGATAACGATTGCCATATTTCCTGCGTAAGCGGCCTGAGGGAATCAATAATAGGTTCTGCTGAAAGGCCCAGGTTGCGCATTACGCGTATGTGCTTGTGGGTAAGATTTACAAGTTTACTAAGCTCATAGGGCTTGCTGATTTCATTTTTCAACCCGCTGTATTCCATTCCGCCGTGGCGGTGAGGCAATATGCCAAAACCATTAGGGGAAATAGAATAGATGGTTTTAGAAAAACCATTTTCTATCAATCCAAGTACAGTGTCGACCATAGTGAGGCCATTACCTATAATAAGTATATCGTTTTCCGATTTAAGGTTTGATACTGATTCTCCTTTCCAGGAATCGCGGAAATAGGAAGGGCTGCTGAAGAAATCTTTACCAGGTATTTCGGGGTTGCGTGGCTCAGAGTTGCCGGTTGCTATTACCAGCTTGTCGGCCGCTAAAGGCTGGCTTTTCTTTAATAAAATAGCCACCCCATTGTCATTTACCTCAACATCTATAGCTGTATCGTCAATTACGTCAAGTTCTATATCCGCTTTCTTTGTCGATAAGGCGTTTTTCCAGATTCCTTCAATATATTCGCCGTAAAGGTAGCGGGGTAGATAGGTTTTTGACAGGAGGCTTTTATCTACTTGCGTATATCCTTCTTTGTTATGTATCCAGTCAACAAAATCAGCCGGTTTGTCGGGGAAAGCGCTCATGTTACCCGCGGTAACATTCAGCAAATGCTGCTTGGAATAGGCGCTATAGGCAACGCCTTTACCAAGCGGGTAGCCTGAATTAATCAGTGTGATTTTTAATGGAGTATCGGCACTCCTTAGCAAATGAACGGTTGTCATTACCCCGCAAAAACCTCCGCCAATAATAGCAATGTGTGTAGTTCCCCTATCCATACGGCTGCCTAAGATAAATAAAATCTTCTCAAAGATAGTTGCTTACATAAGGCAGTTTATGACATACCTCACAGTTGCATGTTATCTCACCAGGGTAATATTGCCTTTTTGGGTAACCACATTCTTATTCAGCAAAAGCGCTTTCATGTAATAAACAAAAACACCGGTATTCATAGGAGAGCCTTTAAATGTACCATCCCAACCGGTTTTAATGTCTTCTGTTTCGAATACTTTATTCCCCCAGCGGTCGTATATAACAAAGTCGATTGACTCTATACAGCCTCCATAAACATATAGCACATCATTTTCATTATCGCCATTAGGTGAAAATGCATTAGGTACAAATATGTGCCCGCAATCTTCAGTTACTGTAATAAGTATTGAATCTTTTTTGTTGCATCCATTGCTGTCTGTTATTGTTGCATAATACCAAGTAGTAACTGTAGGGCTTGCAGCCGGGTTCGGGCAATTGGTACAGCTAAGGCCATAAGCGGGTGTCCAGCTATAGCTATCGCCTTTCGAAACAGGCGAAATGGAAAGAATGGTATCGTTACCTATGTTTATGGTTACATTGCAGCAGGCGGTTGCTGCTGGTGCAGGGTCAACAATAACCTTTGCACTATCAGTAGCAATACATGGGCCATTGGTAATAGTTACTGAATAAGTGCCGGAAGTTGCTGGAGATAGGGTGATGGAATTTGTAGTGGCTCCTGTGCTCCATGCATAGGTTCCGCCGCCGGTTGCAGTAAGTGTTACCGGTGCGCCTTTACATATTTCCTGGGTATTGCTTATAGTTGGGGTAGGAGCAACGGTAACAGTAATGCTGGTGTCTTTTGAGCAAGGGCCATTGGTTACAGTTACAGAATAAGTTGTGGTAGCAGCAGGGGTAACGTTAATAGTTGCTGAAGTTGAACCATTGCTCCATGAGTATGTTCCTCCACCGCTGGCTGTAATTACGGTAGAGTTTCCCTGGCAAATAGATGTGGTGCCGCTTAATATTACTATAGGTAAAGGGTTGACTGTAATAGTAACAGCAGTGTCTCTTGTGCAGCCTGATGCTGATTTACCCGTAATGGTATATGTTGTGGTAGCAGCGGGCTTGGCCGTTACCGATGCACCTGTAGTAGAATTTAAACCCGTGGCCGGGCTCCATGTGTAAGTACTGCTGCCGCTTGCAGTTAAGCCAACACTGGCTCCACTACAAATGGTTCCTGATGGTGGCGTTATAGTTATGGGTAAGCCGGGAGTAACCGTGATAACAGTTTTTGCCGAATCGGTGCAGCCGCTAGTTATACCTACCACAGTATATGTAGTGTTAGTTGTTGGATTGGCCGTTACTGAAGCCCCTGTAGTTGCGTTTAAGCCCGTTGCAGGGCTCCATGTATAAGTAGTGGCGCCCGATGCGTTCAGGGTTACATTTCCTCCTGAACATATAGTGTCTTTAGGAGGAGCCACAGTTACAGTTGGGGTAGCCGGGCCGGTAATGCTGAATACTATTGTATCGGGGCAATTGGCGGCTGAGTTTACAATACATGTATACGTTCCGACAGATAAATTATTGTCGGTGGCTGAAGTATTACCATTGCTCCATGAATAAGTGTAGGGTGGGCTACCGCCGGATGCAACAGCAGTGGCAGAGCCTGTACCGCCGCAGGTAACGGCATTAGTTGGTGTAACCGAAGAACTGAAACTGATTGATATAGTAATGTTGTCTGTGGTGGTGGCAATGGTTGTTCCGCAGGCAACCAGGTTAAGTGTTACCGGGTACGTGCCCGATGAGGTATATGTAACGCCGGATACATTCTGCCCTGTTCCTGTTGAAGGGTTACCGCCCGTAAATACCCATGAATAAACTATTCCGGCTGTATCGGTACTGTCGCATACATGTGAGTAGAAAGATGCCGCGGATTTTGAGCAGCTGATGCTTTTTATAGTATCAGTAAAGGTTAGCGGAATAGCGGTGTCACCGCATGCAAAAGCATTCATATCGGTAACATAGCCTGTAAATGCTGTTCCTGAATCGGCCCCTTGCGGGTTTTTACTTATAAAGGCCCCGTTGGAGATTATAAAGGCCCCGCTGGTAGCGCCGCATACTGCCATGCGGCAATTCTGCACTGCAATATTTTTGGAATAAAACTCATGTTCGTCGGCCCCTGAACCGCCAAGGTAGGTTTCGCATATCGGAAAACCTGTTGTGGCATACTTTGTAATGTAATTATCTTCCCCTTCCGTAACATCAACAATGGTAACATTATTTGTGTCAAATCTTTTGTCGAAGGCACAACCGGTAATAGGGGGTGTTATTACAGCAGGAGTATCGGGCCCGCTGTATTCAATATCATCGGTAACATAAATATTATTGTGTTCATCAATGGTAAGAGATTGTGCCCCGTTCTCAGTATTTACATTGCTATAGGTTGACCATAGTACTCCTCCGGTAGGGTTAAACTTGGTAAGAAAGTCGTCGCGCAGTTTATACTTAATTACGTTTATGTTAGTGGTTTGGTAGGCCCCTGCTGTTACAGGAAAGTTGGTAGATAATGTTAAGCCTGTAACCACAATATCGTTATTTCCATCAACGCCTATACCGTGGCCACCATCGTCGCCGGCTCCTCCAAGGTAAGTCGACCATTGCATAGTTCCGCCATTGTTAAACTTAATTACAAACGCATCGCCCCATCCTGTTCCGCCGCCATAAGTGGTTTGAAAAGCGCCCGCCGAGGTAGGGTAGTCGGTACTTTGTGTGCTCCCGGTTAAGTATACATCACCTGCATTATCAACAGCTACCCCATCGCCCCAATCGTAAACAGAACCGCCCACATAAGTGCCCCATAAAAAGCTGCCTGCTGAATTGAAATCAGCGGCAAAGGCATCTTCGTAACCGGGATTAGCACTGCCCGGATTGTTTTGGAAACATCCTGCTGAAACGGGTAATGTTTTAGATGTTGTGGTTCCGCCAATAGCAATATTGCCGCTAGGGTCAATAGCAAGGCCGTTGGCCACTGTCCAGTCGTTGCCACCGTAATAAGTGCCCCATAAGCGTGTTGCTCCCGTTGGGTCGAGCTTAACAAGAAATGCATTGCTGGCGTTACAGAAAAGGCAACCCGAACTTCCATTATAGGTGTTCTGGAAACAACCCGCCGATACCGGGAAATTCGATGATGAAGTGGCGCCGGTAAATACCACATTGTTTGAAGCATCAACTGCTATGCCATAGCCATAGTCGCCACCGGTACCTCCGTAATAGGTTGCCCAAATGCGGTTGCCTGCGGGCGTAAATTTTATAACAAAAACTTCAGTGGTGTTCTTTGGCCCTGCATTGGCCACCTGGAATGCCCCTGCGGTTGATGGGAAATCTATATCGCTGGTTGAACCTGTAACCAAAACATTATTCGAGTTATCAAAGCAGCAGCCATAGGCATAATCCTGGTAACTGCCACCTATATAAGTGCTCCACCATGGGTCGATAATAAGCGGGTAGTGCAAATTATACTTACCTATTTTAAAGCCAACCGTAACCTTGCCGTTTTTATTTTCCAACATTGTGTAGTTGCCATTCACAGCTACTTTGGTTCCGTTAATGTCCTGGTAAATGCTGGGGATATATTGGTTCATTTTACCGGCCGTTGTATATATATCAAGCCTACCATCTTCCGTTAAATCAATTTTGCCGGCACCCGTATACTGCATTTTAATATCTGAAGCATTTCCTCCGGCATTAACAACAATATTGTATTTTAATCCTTTGCTTATGGTGCCTGCATACACCACATCAATATTGGGGTACATATTTTTGTATGTAACAGTATTGTATGCTTTAATACCACTGGCACCATCCGGACACGAAGGAAGAAAGAAGTTGAGGAGGCCATCGGTTGGATTAGAGGTTTCAATAGCGGGTTTTCCCGCACCTATAAAGTCGAGGTCTACGCGGCAATAGGTATTAAAGTCGCTCATGCCCGATGGTTTGTTGGTTCCCCTATTATCCTTGGGTTGTTTAGAAACCATTACATAGCTAAGGCCATCTTCTTTAAGGAATATCTGAGTGCCGCCAAGCATTGAATGAAAAAGTACTTCGGGCCTGGGTTTGCCGCTCATGTCTGCCACCTGTCCCTTGTTGGGTATAAACTCCAGCGCATTGCCATGAATAGGAGGCAGGCCTTGCTGGGCAATAACGTTAATGACAAATACCAGGGTTAAAAAGACAAGAGAAAATAATTTTTTCACAAGCTATTAATTTGATTCGCAAATGTATGAAAGCGAGGGTGAATCTAAACAGGCTTTTTACAATATTATCCTATTTCTGAGTTCTGTATATTTTGGTGGATAATTAGTACCTTTGGTTATACGAATAAACCCTTTTATGCAGTTCAAAGACTACTTCTCCGCACAAGCTGATACCTATGCAAAGTACAGGCCCAAATACCCTGAAGAAATGTTTGCGTTTCTTTCTTCCCTATGCCCTGAACATGAACTGGCATGGGATTGCGCCACGGGCAACGGACAGGCAGCTAATTCGCTGGTTAATTATTTCAACAAGGTAATAGCTACTGATGCCAGCGACAAGCAATTAAGCAATGCAAAGCCACATGAAAAGATTGAATACAGGCTGGCTCTTGCAGAAGATAGCAGCATAACCCCGGGTAGTGTCGACCTTGTTACCGTTGCAGCTGCTGTGCATTGGTTCGACTTCGATAAGTTTTATAAAGAAGTAAGCAGGGTTTTAAAGCCAAAAGGAATAATTGCAGTATGGACATATAATGATGCCGATATAAATGAGAAAGTAAATACGGCAATGGAAAAGTTACATCAAGGTATTTTAGGCAAGTATTGGCCCAAAGAGAGTAGGGTTGTTATGGGTAGGTATAAAGACTTGCCATTCCCTTTTGAAAGAATTAGCACGCCCACGTTCAGCTATGAAAGCAAGATGAATTTAAACGCACTTGAAGGGTATTTATTGACATGGTCGGCTTCGCAACGATATATAAATGAAACGGGCAAGAACCCCATTGATGAAATAAGAGATGAGCTTACAGCGGCCTGGGGCAATGCCAATGAGGTAAAGAGGGTTGTATGGGAATTGACTTTGATTGTAGGAAGAAAAATATGAGATTACTTACAATTATATTCTTGTTTTTTACCACTTCTTGCTTTGCGCAAAGGGATAAGATTGATTATGTGATTTTTGGAGTGTATTGCGGAGAATGTGTGGGTCATTGTGCTACCATGTTTAAGCTGGAGGGAGACAAAATGATGGTGGATACTTCAAATTCATATTTCTGGAATAACATGCTTAAAAGAAAAGATACAATATCTTTCAGTAAATATGAAGCAAGCAAAGAGATGTATCAATATGCTAAGGCTTTAATTGATTCAATACCAACTATATTACTTGACACCAATACGCATAGCTGTACCTTTGGCGAACCTGATGCCAGAGACCAATGTGGTATTTACCTGGAGTTTAAATATAAAGGCAAGCAAAAGCAATTTTATATTGATACCGACTCAGAGTATATACCTGTATGGTTATTAAAATACAAGGCATCAATTGAAAATACAGTTAATGGCTTTTACAAAATGGTTTGGGGTAGATAAACTGAACAAATGAAGCTAATCCTTTTAATATTTGCCGTTTTGCTTCTTTCTGCTTCTTGTAATAATGGAGCAGAAGTAAGGAATGCGCCAATAAAGCAAATAAAGCAAGAAGAAAAGCTTGATTTGACAGGCTATGTGAAACATTACATAACTCTAAAGTATGGGTTGGGTACAATATCAATTTATTTGCCAGAGAAATTTGATTCTTCGTTTGCTTTTGTTCAGAGGTCAGATTGTGGCTCATGTTGTGAGGAATACGTCAATCGCTTTTCATCAAAAAGATATACAATTAATAATGACGGTAGATATACTCAAGAAATGAAAATAGATTCGCTCTATCAATTCACTATATCGCAAACGAATGGTGATTGTCCTGTAAAGATGAAGATAGACTCTGGTTTTGCCAAAGCATTGCTATCAAAATTCTTTGAGGAAGATTTGAGAACGAAGTCTGGGAAGCATAAATCATATATATATCAAAAAGATACTTTAAATATTGCGGTGGCTGAACTGGGGTATAACCATGATAATAAAGCGGATTTAATTATTTCCTGCGTAATGCTCCTTCATAAAAATGAGATTTTTCTTAACTTTAATTATTTTGCAAAGGATACTGCTGGCTTTACCGGCCGCATGCTTACCAGTCTTAAAACAATTGAGATAGATACTACGAAATAAATTGCTGAAATTACCGCGCCTTCGGCTCGCAATGACAACAATTGATGGACCCTCTCATTGGACAAGGAGAGGTGAGGTAGAATCGTTAATAACTTCTGAAAAACTTTTTCTGTAAGAAAAATATATGTAGTAACTTTGTGGGCACAAAAAATAAAGCAATAAAAAGCCTGTAAACTATGACAAATAGCCTTTTTCACCCTGCAGTATTATTGTTAGAGGATGGAAAAGTTTTTCACGGTCGCGCCGCCGGAAAAATAGGAACCACTACAGGCGAGCTTTGTTTCAATACCGGTATGACCGGCTACCAGGAAATTTTTACCGACCCTTCGTATTACGGACAAATATTAGTGGCTACCCACGTGCATATAGGCAACTATGGGGTAGAGGACCATGAAAATGAATCGGACGGCATTAAAATATCGGGCCTTGTGTGCCGCACGTTTAACGAAGTACCTTCTCGTAAAAGGGCGCAGCAATCGCTTAAAGAGTTTTTTATAAAGAACAATATTGTAGCCATATCAGATATTGATACCCGTGCCCTTGTGCGCCATTTGCGCGATAAAGGAGCTATGAACGGTATTATATCTTCAGAGACTATTGATATAGCCCAGCTTAAAAAGCAACTCGATAAAGTGCCTTCTATGCAGGGGCTGGAGTTATCATCAAAGGTAACCACGAAGAAAGCCTACGACGAAGGTAATGCCGATTCTAAGAACAGGGTTGCACTTATGGATATGGGCGTGAAGGGCAACATTATACGCTGCCTTACCGAGCGCGGTTGCCACGTAAGGGTATTCCCTATGGGTACATCGTTCGATGAACTGATGAAGTGGAAGCCCACAGGCTTTATGATATCAAACGGCCCCGGCGACCCATCGACCATGAAGGGTGAAATAGAGACGATAAGCAAGGTTATTAAATCGGGAATACCGGTAATGGGTATATGCCTGGGGCACCAGTTAATAGCGGAAGCCAGCGGCATATCTACCTATAAAATGCACGCGGGCCACAGGGGAATAAACCATCCGGTAAAGAACCTGCTAACCGGCAAATGCGAAGTAACTTCACAAAACCACGGTTTTGCAGTGAGTGAAGACGAGATTAAGAAAAATAAGAATGTGGAAATAACCCACATTAACCTTAACGACGGAACCATTGAAGGCATAAGGCGCACTGATGTGCCAGTATTTGCCGTGCAATATCACCCTGAAGCATCCCCCGGCCCGCTCGATGCCCGTTACCTATTCGACGACTTTGTAACATTAATAGAAAAGCACCAAACCCCTGTTAAGGGAAAGGTGCTTGCTTAAAATCTATAAAGGGTAAGTAATTGCTTACTCTTCTCCCTCTTTCTTTTCTGCTTTCTTTTTAGGCGCTGCTGCCTTTTTAGCAGGAGCTTTTTTTACTTTAGCTTCAGTAGCCTCGGCTGTTTCAGCAGCTTTAGGGGCTGCCTTTTTTACCTTAGGTACGAAAGCGGCATGGCTTTTCTTCCTTTTGCGGCTGTTGCCGTAGCTGCCTGCCCATATTTTCCCTTTGCGGGACCTTCTGTCTCCTTTTCCCATTGTGTTTTATGTTTTTGAGGATGTCAAAGGTAAAAAAAATCTTCTTGTTACAGGCGCTTTGTTTTCTATATCAAAAAAAGTATTACTTTCGTTTATTGGCATGTTTTAGGACATGTATTAATCATATTATCTTTGGTCTCTTAATGTTGTAACTATGAAGAAAATTATTTTCACTGCCGCATGTTGTATGATTTTTTCTGCCACCTTATTTGCGCAGGCTAAAACAGGCATTATTGATAAAACAGGCATTGATTTGAAATTATTCAACGCCCACCAGGATTACCTGAGAGGTGATTTTGCTGAGGCCTTGAAGAAATATAAGGATTGCAATACTGCGAAACCTAACGATGCCTCTATTTTGTTTCACCTGGGCCAGTGCTATTTATCGCTTAATGATGTAGATAATGCTATTTCGAACTTTGAGAAATCGGAATCGGTTGACCCCAATGGTGGCGACGACCTTCATCTGAACCTTGGCCAGGCTTACCTGCAAACCGACCAGGTTGATAAAGCATTGAAAGAATTGCAGATGTATAAGCAGAAATATGCCGATGATGCCAAGAAAATTAAGGAATCGGAAGTTGATTATTATATTGGCCAGTGCAATAGCGCAACAGAACTTAAAGCACACCCGGTAAAGGTTACCATTACTAATTTGGGCGTTGCCATTAATTCGGAATACGATGATAAAACCCCTTTGCTTTCAGATGATGGGAAGACAATGATATTTACTTCGCGCCGCCCTTCTATGTCAACCAAAACGAAGAAAGGAAGCGATGATGACGGCGATGTAGTACAACAATCGTTCGATAATATCTATTTCTCTGACTGGGATAGTGCTACACACAAATGGGGATTATCGTATATGATGCAGGGCGATATAAATGAACCATACGCATGGAATGCGGCGACTGGTATATCGGCCGATGGAATGTTGCTGTTCATGTTCAGGAATAATAATACAGATGCCGAGGGAGGAGATATTTTTGTTGCAAAAAAATCGCATTCTGGTAGCTGGAACAACCCTCAAACCTTAGGACACCCGGTAAATACAAGCTATTATGAAGATGGCGCTTCTCCTTCACCTGATGGAAGCTGCATTTACTTTATGAGCGAAAAGCCCGGAGGATACGGGCAGGCCGATATTTATAAATCAGATAAGATTGGTAAAGGCGAATGGGGCGACCCTGTGAACCTTGGCCCTGCAGTAAATACACCTTACGATGATGGTGCACCTTGCCTTGGACCGGATGGAAAAACTTTATTCTTTAGCTCGCAAGGGCATAACTCAATGGGTGGATATGATATTTTTAAATCGGTAATGACCGATAGCGGCAAGTGGGGTAAAGCGGTGAACCTGGGTTATCCTATCAACACAGTTGCTAACGATATGAGTTTTACTATAACTGTTGATGCTAAGACGGGTTATTTTGCCAGCGATCGTAAAGGCGGGCAAGGCGGAAGGGATATTTATATGGTTGACCTTTCACAATATCCGCTGCTGGCAGCAGACAGTGCTAATGCGAAACCTACGGGCCTTTCTGTATTAAGAGGCAAAGTAACCAATTCAAAAGGAAAGGGTATTGAAGGTGCAAAAGTAACGGTAACCGATAGCACCGGTACCAAGATAGGCAACCTGCAGACTGATGCCGACGGTAAGTATTATATTACACTGAAAGGCAATGCTAATTATAAAGTGAAAGCAGGCGCCGCTAATTATAAAACGCAAACCCAAGCCATTCACTTACCTGAATCAATGGTGGGTACATACTCTATGCAACAGGATTTTCAGTTAGAGAAAAATTAAGGAAAGAAGAAAAGTAATTGAGCCTCTGCTGAATGCAGGGGCTTTTTTATTTGAAAATAGGATTAAGCCTTATTATCCTTGCTTGATTTGAACAGGAAATCTTTTTCGTCTTTTGAAAGGCTGTCGTAGCCTGAGCGGGATATTTTGTCCAGTATCTCGTCTATTCTTCTCTGCTTATCGTACATGTGCACTACTTTCCCTTTACTTTTTGGCTTTTTCTTTCTTCTTTTAAAGGTAAGAAAACGGCCAATGCTTTCAATAAAGTCGCCGAACTTGCCCGATATGTCAGTTCCTTTTTTGTACTGGGTAATGAATAAGATACCATATAAAGCGCCACCGAAATGGGCAATTTTGCCACCGCTGTTTACGCTGAAATCAATTACAGATGATAATATAAATGCACCAAGGGCGAGATATTTAAGTTTTACTCTTCCTAATAACAACAACATTAGCTCATAGTCGGGTACAAGAATTGCGGCAGCGACAATTACAGCCATAACCCCTGCAGATGCCCCAATAAGCGTCGGGTAGGAATCAGGTGATGCTATAAAGGGTACAGGGTATAATAGCGGGAAGGTAGCAACGTATAAGAGACCACCGGCAATACCGCCCAGAATGTAAGTGTATACCAATCTGCGCTGGCCCATGAAATCGGAAAATATTATGCCAATCCAATATAACCAAAGCATATTGGAGAAAATGTGCATGAAGCTTACATGCACAAACATATACGTAAAGAGAGTCCAGGGATACCTTGCTAATAAAGCAAATGAGTAAGGGAGTGAAACATAATTAAGTAAAAACCTGGTACCCGGAATACTGTTGAGGATATTCGCTATGATGAAGACAATAACATTTATCATGATAAGCCTTGTAAGGCTCTCAGCATTTCTTCCCAGTAGTTTATTTGCTTCTTCTTTCAGCGACATAACAACACCTCATTGTTAAACATATACATGAAATACCTAATGAAATACTTGTTTCCTTTTCCATATCATGATAATAATAAACCCTGTTATAAGCCCTCCAATATGGGCAAAGTGCGCCACATTATCGCCTGAACTGTTAGTAATACCTCCAAAAAGTTCATATAAGCCATAACCAATTACTAGGTATTTTGCTTTTATAGGAATGGGGACAAAAATAAACTGAAGGGGAACATTGGGGAATATCATTCCGAAGGCGAGCAGAAGGCCAAAAATAGCCCCTGAGGCTCCTATAGCCGATACATGGTCTATCACAAACTGGTACTGGTCGGGTTGTAAAGCCATTATTTGGTTATCGCCATGAAGCATATAATACCATGCCAATTGCTGCGTCATTCCCGAGCCTATACCGCATATCATATAGTAGGTGAAAAACTTCTTTGAGCCCCAGTGGGTTTCGAGTATTTTGCCGAATATCCATAAGCCCCACATATTAAAAGCAATGTGAAGTATATTGTTGGGGTCGTGCATGAACAGGAAAGTGATAAACTGATGGGGCTTAAAATTGGCCGACTTATAGTAGAAAAGCCCCAATACGCTATCTAGATCAAATCCCTGCGATTTACGCACGAGGTATGATAAGGCGTACATAGCAAAGTTTGCTATAAGAAGGTTTCTTACAACCGGGCTATTGAATTTAGGGCGCTGGTAATAATCCATTTACTTATTCTCTGTTTTAAATAGCGAAACTATATTTTCCTGCGATAATTCTATGAAAACCTTTTTACCTTCAGACGAAATACCGGGTGTTTTACTTGCAAAAAGGCGGTTAATCAGCTCTTCTCTTTCCTCTTTTTTTAGCATTTTGCTGTTTTTCCATGCCAAGCGCTTGGCAAATATCCTCGATAGGGTCTCTATACGGGGTTTCTTCAGTTCCTTGCTGAGCCCTTGCTTAAAATGCTCCACAATCTCCTCTAACAGCCCTTGGACGGCAGCCGATTCGACCCCTGAGGGTATGCCATACACTATAAACGTTTGTTTGCCAAACTCGCTCAGGTCGAAACCAAGGCATCGCAAATCGCCCAGCATTTCAGTTACCAGTGCAAAATCAGCAGGTGGTAATTGCAACGTCTGTGGGAAAAGCTCTTTTTGCGAGGGTATATTCTTCTTGTTCGAGATAGACTCAAAAGCTTCATCATAGAATATACGTTCCCACGCCAGTTGCTGGTCTATAAGCAATAATTTGTGTTCGCGTAAAGCAATTATATACTGCGAACCCATTTGTTCGCTCCATATTATTGCAGGATGATGATACTCAAATTCATGCTCTATTACCGGGGCCTCGACACGTTTCGATATTTCCCTGTGTATATTATGGGTAGCTTCAATCGAAGCTCTCGATGGTTTGGTAAATGATGCTTTCTGTTTTTCCTCTTCTTCAAAAGGATTGTACTTCGGATTAACCTTTATTTGTGGTTGAGGTATAAAAGTACCAGGCTTCACGGGATTTATCTGTATCGACATTTCCTGGTCGAAATCCATAGGAGGGATTATATGATGCTGCCCCAATGATTTCTTAACCGCGGCCCTAAGTATGGCATATATGGCCGATTCTTCTTCAAATTTTATCTCTGTCTTGGTAGGGTGAATGTTTACATCAATTTTATTGGAAGGTATTTCCATAAAAATGAAGTAGGAGGGGTATGTATTCTCTTTGGCTATAAGTTCAGCATAGGCAGCTTGAACTGCATGAGCCAGGTAGTTGTTCTTAATAAAACGGTTATTTACAAAGAAAAACTGCTCTCCCCTTGTTTTCTTAGCATATTCAGGCTTACCTATAAACCCTGTTATTTTAAGTATGGTTGTCTCTTCTGAAATAGGCGCTATTTTCTCACCATAATTGCTGCCAAGGAGGTTTATAATGCGTTGCTTTAATCCTCCGGCAGGCAGGTGAAATACCTGTTGTGCCTGGTTGTACATAGAGAATTCAATATCGGGGTGGGCAAGGGCCACACGCTGAAACTCGTCAATAATATGGCGCAGCTCGACAGGGTCCGATTTCAAAAATGTTTTACGGGCAGGAATATTAAAGAACAGGTTCTTGACCGTGAAAGAAGTGCCGGGTTCGTTCTGGCAAGGTTCCTGCTTCACTACTTTACCATATTCTATATCAATCAGGCAGCCTACATCACTATCTTTTTTACGGGTTTTAAGCTCCACGGTTGCAACCGCTGCAATAGATGCCAGGGCCTCGCCACGGAAACCTTTGGTGTTTATGGCAAATATGTCTTCCGCAGTCGATATTTTTGAAGTGGCGTGTTTCTCAAAGCACAGGCGGGCATCGGTTTCCGACATGCCGCTGCCATTATCAATAACCTGTATAAGCGTTTTGCCTGCATCCTTTACAATAAGCTTTATTTTGGTGCTGCCTGCATCTATTGAATTTTCCAGTAGTTCCTTAACGGCAGAAGCCGGCCGCTGGATAACTTCTCCGGCAGCTATCTGGTTGATTACGTGGTCGGGCAGCAGCTTAATTATATCGGCCATTGGGGTACACTCATATTTTATACAAAAATACAGAATCCACTCTATATATTTGTGCTAATTATTTTAACATTGAGCTCCTTCGTAGAAAGCATAAAGAGTATAGATACATCAGTGGTTTTATGGATTAATGGCCATAATTCGCCTGCCCTTGACGCTATAATGATGGCGGCAAGCGATACCTATACCTGGATACCGCTTTACGCCATGATGGCTTTCCTCCTGGTTAAAAAATATGGTAAGGCAAGCTGGCTGCCTATAATTTTTGTGGTGCTGGCCATTGTAATAAGCGACCAGTGTTCTGTGCATTTTGCCAAAGATATATTTATGCGTTACAGGCCAACCCATAACCTGCTATTGCAGGATCAGTTGCATATAGTTGACGACTACCGCGGTGGCCTGTATGGTTTTGTTTCATCGCACGCGGCTAATACAGTATCATTCACCACTATAATTCTTTCATTATTACGTAAAAAATACATTGCCGCAGTGCTCTTCTTCTATATACTTATAGTGTGTTATAGCCGCATGTATCTTGGGGTGCATTATCCTACCGATATATTGGGTGGAATGATTCTCGGGTTTATTGCCGGAAGCCTGGCGTACTGGTTATACCGGCTTGCTGATAAAGCAATTAATGATAGACAGGCTGCACAGAATTAGATCTTGTAGAACTCTTTTATTTTGCTGGTAACTGTCATTACATCCACATCCTCTAGTTCATAGAAAAAGGCGAGCCTTAGCAGGCAATCAGTGTACCTATCGCTTTGTGGCAACTCCCTGCCATCGTGCTTATTTTTATAAAACGAGCTTTTATGTAATGACAGGTAATGAAATACAGATTCTATACTGTTTTGCTTAAGATGTTCAATAAGTGCGCTGCGTTCTTGCAGTGAATTACAAACCACGTAGAACATATGGGCATTATTGGTAGCATAAGCCGGAATAAATGGCAATTGAATACCTCTTTTCTCCCTTAATAGCGCTAACTCGTGGAAATAAATATCCCAGATATGTTTACGCCTTTTCTGTATCATTTCAAGGTTCTCGAGCTGGGCATAAAGGAAAGCGGCAATAACCTCAGACGGCAGGAATGATGAGCCAATATCAACCCATCCGTATTTATCTACTTCTCCGCGGAAGAAAGCGCTTCTGTTGGTTCCTTTTTCACGGATTATCTCCGCACGTGTTATATATTCAGGATGGTTTATAGTTATCATTCCGCCTTCGCCTGAAATAACATTTTTAGTCTCGTGGAAAGAAAAAGCCCCGAAGTGTCCCAGCGAACCAAGTGGTAAGCCATTGTAATAAGAATCTATTGCCTGTGCAGCGTCTTCCACTAACAACAGGTTATGCTTCTTTGCAATCTCCATAATGGGGCCCATATCGCAAGCAATACCTGCATAGTGAACAGCTATGATAGCTTTTGTCCTGGGTGTAATGAGTGGTTCAATCTGTGTCTCATCCATGTTGGGATTATCGCTGCGGCTGTCGATAAAAACAATTTTTGCACCACGAAGGATGAATGCATTTACGGTTGAAACAAATGTGAAAGAAGGGGCTATTACCTCGTCGCCTGGCAGTATATTGCACAATATGGCTGTCATTTCAAGTGCATCGGTGCATGAAGTAGTTAGTAACGCTTTTTTGAAACCATACTTTTCTTCAAAGAATGTATGGCATTTTTTTGTGTAAATGCCGTCGCCCGATATTTTGCCCGATTCTACAGCAAGCTTTATATACTCGTTTTCTTTGCCGGTTAGCAGTGGTTTATTAAATAGTATGTGTTTCATTTTGTCTGCGGGTTTAGCCCTATGTCTTTATTTGGTCACAGAAATAGTGAATTCATAAAGCGGGTAATCGTGCATAAGGGCGACATACGTAGAGAAATTCTTTTTACAGTAATCGAACAGGTAAAGTGGGTCGGCATAATACAATGAATCGCGCAGGTTTTCCTTATCTGAATACTTGGTAAGCACATTAAACGCAAATCCTTTTGTTGAATACTTATCCATTTCGTGCAGGGTATCTATAACAAATTTTTCCCATGCATCGGTTGGGGTATCCTGCTTTACATTCAATATGCCACTGGCTACTACAAAGTCTTTTTTGTCGCTATCGGCTAGTTTTGATTTCCATTGCAGTGTTTCTGAAGGGTGATACATTTCTGAAGCGGTCTTTATCATCCCTTCCGATATATCGTGCCCGAGGTATTCGAAGTTTTTGTAACGGTGCTGCAGGTATTTATAAAAAGCACCATACCCGCAACCATAGTCAAGCACGCTGAAATGTTCATTGGATTTTCTAAGTACTCTTAGTAGTTGTTCAAACCTTAAGTCCTGCGACTCATACGAATTCCAATCTACGCCTGCAGGAGTAGTACCGAACATCAGTAACTTCTGGGTGTAATAGTTGCTTACTTTTTCCAGTAATTCCTGGTGACTCGGCATACCTTTTATTATGATTTAGGTTATGCCGCAAAGATATGAATAAAAGACAATTTCGGGTACCCTGTTATAGGGTTGAGTTTGGGTTGAAACTTTTCATGAATTTAGTGGCATTAGGCCCCTCATTAAAAATCAGGTCGAGAATACTTACTTCATGCACAAATTCGCCATATAGCTGCTTGTACGCAGGGTAGTTGCTATAGTCGAGCCAATGCACTTTTATGCCTTCTTTTTCAAAAAGGCTTTCGTCAATATAGTTTTTAGCTGCCGGCCCGCTATAGTATTCGGTTGTATTAGTCTTTTTACAAAGGTCAATAAGCCTTCCGTTTTTTTCTTCTTCGGTAAGGTTGAATTCCCCCGACCAGCGTATAGGTGTTTTTATTCCCAGCAGCTTATTTATTTCGGTAATAAAGCGGTAGTTTATTTTACTCAGGTAGGTTTCGGTATTCTTCAAATAAATATCCTCAAACAATTCCTTGTACGTATTGAAATGGGCGGCTTTACCATAATTGGCACGCAACTGGTTCCAGTGGTCCTTGCTCCATTTAGGGTCAGCTACCTGTGCTTCTTCAATTTTTTGCAGGTGCGACGACTTTATTTTTACAGGTATACTAAGCCATACAAGCCCGTTAGGGGTTTTTATCTTATTCCGGTTTCTCCAGTCATTCTTCGTATACTGCCTGTCGTCATGAATAACCATTTCGTCAACCATGTTAATTGCGCCAACGGCCCTTATATCATATAAAAAAGACCTATAACATATGAGTAGCGAGTTCATAAAGGACCAGCAGGAAAAATACTCAAAGGGCTTCCTTGAACATGGCGACAGCGCAAAAGGCGTTCTATGGCACGACAAAGCTTCACAATATCTAAGATTCGACAGGCTGCTTAAAAACTTTGACCTTGATAGTAACCCCAGTATTCATGATATCGGCTGCGGCATAGCGGCTATGCATGAATATATGAATGAAAAAGGAATAGCCCATCAATACTATGGAACAGAGATTGTTCCTGAAATGATTGAATATGCGCGTAAAAAATACCCTGGTATTAAATTTTTTCAGCGCGATATACTGACAGATAAAACTGTTGAAACATCTGATATTTCTATAATCAGTGGTATTTTTAACCTTGCCGGTAACCAGGACCAGGAAAAATGGAAAGAGTACTGTTTTAGTGTAATTAAAAGAGCCTTTGAATTAAGCAACAAAGGGCTTGCATTTAATTTCCTTACTTCTCACCGTACTTTTTCAGATAGTACCCTCGCCTATTTCGACCCTACTGA